>NZ_JAEHBX010000003.1:0-216373 GCF_016483395.1 Bacillus cereus group sp. N21 | reverse complement strand
AAAGCTCTCCTACTAATGGGATGATTCCACCTAAGAATGATAAAACTGCCATTGCGATTGCCATATTATTTCCTCCTCTTTTTTTGTATAGTAAGATGTTGTAAATCTTTATACCTTTATTATAGTAAGCGCTTACATATATATCAATACATTTTAATATGCAATATTACATAAGCTGGTTTTATTGCTATAAAGGGTCACTATACATGCCCATCAAGTTAATATTTTAAAGTATCCTCAAAACGAAAATTTTATCTCTTTATAGTTATCTATAGGAATTCAGTTCGTTTTTCTCGTTTTGGGGAACAAAGAATTTCTTAACTTGATGGCAATGTGGCGGGATCTCTTATTACAGAAATGAGGAAAAGTAAAATTATTCTACCAGCCATATATGCAGTTGAACATTTAGCATGGGCTGTACGTGAACGAGCGCATAGAAAAATTTTCAAACAATTGACAAGAGACCTTACTCCTTCTCAATGTAAGCAACTAGACAAGTTATTAAGTGTAGGAAAAGGATACAAGTTCTCGTATTTATCATGGCTTCGACAACCTTCAGATGTTGTTTCTGTTAAAAATTCCCACAAGATTATAGATCGAATAGAGTTTATCCAAAAATTAAATCTGTACCGTCAATATTTTTGTGTAAATAAGTGGTCCCTTGGCTTGTCTGAGGGATTTTTTGTTTTTGGGTATAACTTGTTTTCTTAAGTTGATAGGCATGTGGCAGTACCCCAATATGAGATTATAGATATATCTAACAATAATATTTCAACACGTCCATATTACAGATGTTTCCATGATGTATTTTACGAAAAGTTAAAATTGCATATTTTCACAAAAAATGAGGTATAATTTTTGTTGAAGAGCAAACTGTAAGTCCCATTAAAATATGTGGTAATTTTACATGGGATATGCCATATATATTCGAAAAGAGATAATGCACGTAATTAAAGTGTTCTTATCTCTTTTTTACTTATATAATGAAGAAATTTATTGGGAAAAAGTAAACAAATAATTATTTGAAGAATATGATGTACTAGTCTTTCAGACTGATATTTTATTCCTTACAGTATCAGAATAAGGTACTTTATCAAAAGCTAGCTATAGGGGGAATATTTAATTAATGTCTACTTTATTGAATTTTATTTTTATTATGTAGTTTCTATATAACGGAGAAAAAAGCAACCTATTTGGATGCTTACATGAGTGTTTAGGTTCTGTATCGTAGATTAAAAGAACTTGAATAAAGTTCTTTTTTAATTTGTAATTAAATCCCAGAGTGACCCCTCATACCCAGAATGGTTTCCGTTCCCCTACAAGAAAAGGAATTCTTTATTTACACAAAAATATTGACGGTACCTGAAGTTGTTACATCTCTATAAAAAAACGTACAACCTTGCCAACAAATACAAGGTTGTATGTTTTTAATATTATTTACATGTACTCAGGTGCAATCCGGTCCTTTTTGTACAATCCCTTCTATTGGTTGTCCTATTTGTACAATCTCTCCAGTTTGTACAATCTTAGCACCTTCATATAATTTATCTGCATAATTTTTAAGGTCCTGCCAGCTATCCTTCGCTATCTTCAAATCTATTTTTAATAAAGCAAGCCTGTCTGGGTTAATTTTATCAACATTTTTTAGTAAAGAATCATATTTTGATTCTATTGTATGCCACTGATTCGATATATTTTGAAGAGCAGTAATAGCTGTATCAATTGTTGCAGTCATATGTTCCGTTTTATTTTTGGCATCTGTCAAAATAACTAATTCTGCCTCTGCTCCAGAAATTCTGGACTTTAATTGTTCTATTTCTTGTTGTGCAGATGCGATATTCTTGTCAGCAGTGACAATCAATGGTATACCAACTGGAGGCATTAATACAGCTGCAGCTATATAGCCACCACGCTTATCATAGTTTTCTTTAATTATATTATTATAATTACTGATTTGTTGTTGTAGAAGTGGAATACCGGCGTTCGTACTTTCTAAAATAGACTTCAATTGATTAGAATCGTCTTTAAAACTTCTTGTATCTTCAGCCATTGTATTTCGAAATGTTTTCAACTTTTCTAGTAGTCCATCCACTTCTTGGCTATTTTTCAAAATACTATTATATAATTTCTCCAGTTCATTTTTAAATGCCACTGTATCTTTTTGATCTAAAGCAGCTAGTAATTGATCATAACTCGCTTGAAAGGTATCATTATAACTTACACTATTCTGATTCGTTTTCATAATATCAGGCTTTAGATTATCTAACCAATATGTTGCATTCCTTTGCGCATCCTTTTGATGCTTAATCATGTTTGCTTGTAAATTACCATTTATAGAACTTATTTTACTTAAATCTGTCTGTTCTTGATTACGAATTGTTTGAGCATATGAATCCATTGTAAGGATACTTGCCCCCATTTTCTCCATTACTTCTTTATATTTATCAGGACCTAAATCATCGCTCTTACTATCTTCTTGCTGTTGGGACACACTATTTTGCACAGCTTGTTCTGCTGCAAAGGTATGAAGTGGGATTACATTACTCGCTGCCATTCCAGTAATGATCGTTGATAAAATAACTTTCTTATACAATTTTTTATTCACCTTTTTTCACCTATTCTCTCAAATGTATCACGTATTTTTTTAAATTCATAAGCTTCTATTCTTTACTTCTAATGAATTACGATCATTGCAAATAAAACAACATATTAAAATAGAGATTTTCATACTTTCTTATTCTATAATCTTTATCAAGTTTCATAACTAAATAGGAAATCTCCTGCTCAAACTTGAACAGGAGACTTACATTATGTGTTCTTCAAAAGGGAAAGTCAGTATATTATATTTTTCATTACTTCGGAAATTTCTTGAAGTAATATTATTTTTTCTCTTCTACGAATGAAATCTCAGCCTTTTGAATATTTTCAGCATACTTGTTAACCTGTTCCCAGCTACCTTTAGCTATCTTCAGATCTGTTTTTATAATAATAGCAAGCTTGTCTGGGTTAATTCTGTCAACATTGTCATTCAATGATTTATATTTTGCCCCCATTGTCTGCCACTGATTCTTTACATTTTCAAGGGCAGTAATAGCTGCATCAATTGTTTCTGTTAAATTATTAGTATTATTTTTCAAGATCGTTAACTTAGCTACCTGTTGTTTTGCAGTGGAAATATTTTCTGTTAGATTTTTAATCTCTTCTTGTGCTTTCTTTATCTGCTGCTGCGATGTAACAACTCCGTATATCCCGCCTCCTAATGCACCTGCACCAATAGGCGCAAAGATAACTGTAGCAGTTAAGTATGCACCGAGAGCAGTTGCAACCGAAGATCCAATATAAACCTTGTTATTCTCATCAATTAATGTTTGATTTGTTTCGATTTGTTTCTGCATCAATGGAATTCCAGCATCTTGACCAGATAAAATATCTGTGATTTTGTTAGCATCAGTTTTTAAATTTTGTGTATCCAGTTCTAATTTGCCGCGAAAGGCTTTCAAATCTTGCACTAACCTGTCCACTGCACCTTTATTCTCTGAAATACTATCATCTAAACTTGTAAGCACAGCTTTTAGCGTTTCTTTGTCATTATTATTTACAGCTTCTACCAAAACATCATAATAATTTTGAAATTGTGTATTATAATTGATAATATTTTGATTCGTCTGGATTATTTGCGGTTTCAAACCATCTAACCATTGATTTGCATTTTTTTTAGAAGCATCGTGGTTGTCCTTAATGCTTTTTTGTAAATCATTGTTAATTACAGTTAAACCATCAAAATTAACATTTGCTTGTTTAACAATAGTTAAAGCATACAGATCCATTACCAACATATTGGATCCAGTTTTCTCTAACGCATCTTTAAGCCCTTCTGGTCCAAGTGAATACTCAGGGTACTCAGGGGAGTTATTTTCTGCACCTGCATAAATAGGTGCTGATTTTGTTGTATTTTCCGCTGCCGAAACATATGATGGCGTAATGCTACCCGCTGCGATTGTTGCAATTAATGTAGATAAAGCCATTACTTTATAAGGTTTTTTCATAATATTCCTATCTCCTTATATTATATTATTAAGAATTTTTTTCTTCATTCTACTATTTTGCCTCTGTTACTTTTATGTTTGTAACACTATTTTCATATTCCGTTGTTTGTTTATTCAATTCATCCGTAAACGTTTTGAGTTCTTTTAATTGTGCTTGTAATGCATTAGAATCTATTTTCGCATCAGTACTAAGACTTCTCTTCATTTGAATCATTGTGTCATTAAAGATGTCCCAACTACTTACTAGCTTGTCAAAACTCTCAATTTGCTTTTTAACTACTCTTGTAAAGTTATTTAACTGTAGATCAATAAGTGTCATTTGAGTTGCTTGCACTTCAATTTTCGATAATTTTTGTAGCAATAGAATTTTTTGTTGTTGCTTCTGACGAACATCATTATTCAGTTTTGTTACTTCATCATTTTGGACTTGTCCAACTTGGTTATAAATCACTTCCAAATTAGATGTGTCTAAAGTTTGATCCTTACCTGCGTCTATCCAAATATCAATAACCGTCTTTCCAATATTTATAGAACCTTTTACATTTTCTTTTGGTAGAGCTAGAAGTTTTGTATAATCATCTTGAATGTTTTCATCAAGTTGTCTAATTTCCGTTCTGAATTTTTCAATGTCTCCGCCTGATCCCTTATAAAGTTCAATCGCTCTGCTAACTTTACTAGAAAAGCTCTTACTATCTTCAACCAAGTCATTTTTATAATTGTTTAAGTCTACTGAAGCTCCTTTCATATCATACTGAATTGCTTGCATTTGATCTTGAAGTGCATTAAAAATACTTACAAAGTCCTCTTTTGCTTGCGAATCGTCATTCACTTTTCCAGCTAGTTCAACCAATATATCATAATAATTTGTAAATCTTGTCCCAAAATCCTGCAGGTCTTGATTTACATTGAATAGTTTTGGATTATATTTATCCAGCCAGTCTTGAACATGGTTTCTTGCAGTACCTTGATCAGTTGTTATTCCAGGTATGGCAGTTACTTCAAGGTTTGGTTGCTTTAATATGATTAGCCCATATCCTTGAATTAATGGCGTCTGTGATCCTAATGTCTTAATCGAATCTGATAACCTATTCATAGCAACTTGATTTGTACTACTTGTTAGTTGTGAATAAGTTGTTTTACTTTCTGCAAAAGTATTTACAGGTAAGAAGCAACTTGTAGATACTGCTGTAACTAATAACCCTGCGACTAACGCTTTTTTCATGGTAATTCCTCCTATTAATTGGTGTTTTTTGATAAAATAGTTGGACTAAATTTTAAAGGTTTAATTTTTATTAATATGAAATCTAGCCTTACAACCATTAATCGTTATAGATTGTTATAAAGATGTATATTATGGGAACCTAAATATAGATTATAAATATTTGTACATTATTCCCCCCTAGTTTTGTCTGCATGATCTCTACAAGATTACAAAAGATGAAATTATGCTGTACATTGCTTATACTTTCATCTCGGAATAAAATAAGATCCTAATTGCTATGTAGAGACTTAGAATGCTATTTTTTACAAATGTGATAATTTTATGATTCTAGATCGTTTCCAAATGGAATTAACTGAGTGTTCCGAAAATTAACTTGACATAATGTTACTTGCAACTTTACTGCACTTTTATTCGTATAATCTTCTCCTCTCCCCAGTGGTCATACCAATTACACCTTTATTAAAACATTAAATTTCCAATGCGTAAATAGTAGAATTTTGTCGAATATATTTATTAATTCTATTATTACGTATTAATATTAGTAAAAATATTATATTTCTAAAATTATTGCTTAATTTCATTTCAGTAATTATAATAGTTACAACTTGATATATTCAGCAAAAAAATAACTATTATAATCTGCGGAAAAATTTAAATAGAATTTAAATATTATTAATATAATTTAATCACACAATGTATAGACATTCCCTTTATTTGGGTATGCATAATTACATCTTCTTTGGTGATTTGCTCCAAAAGTCTTTCATCAAATTACCGAAACTTAGGATATTTCCAATTATGTAGAAACCTAAAAAAGTCCCTTTAAATATATAAAGGGACTTTGCTCATACAAATGATCTGCAAATCAATTCATCTTTGATATACAGATCATTTGTATGATAATTTTTATAAATAGTTGCGGAATAATGAACTTACATTACTGCTTTTAAAAGTTCTGATACTAAAGGAAGTACTCCACCTAAAAATGATAAAACTGCCATTGTGATTGCCATATTATTTCCTCCTCTTTTGTTGTTGCTAAGATATAATTTATCTTTGGGGTACCACCCCATCGCCATCAAGCTAAAATTTTGAAGTACCCCCAAAACAAAAATTTCATCTCACTTTTTTGTTTTATAGATTATTAATTTCTTTTATCACATGAAGATTTCGTTCGAACTCAAATAAAAACAGAGTCTCAAGATTCTTTTCTTGAGACTCTGTTTTTATTTCAAAAAGGAAATCATGATTTTCTCTAATTCAGCCTTATTTAAAACATCATCAATGATTACAACTTGATAAGTACTGTCCTTTCCTTTTGCAGGAACAATCATTTTCATGCCCTTTACATTACTTCCAGTCATTTTACCAAAGATGAATTGTGCTCCTTCCAGTTCATAATTTTCTATCTTGTCATTGTCATTAATCCACTGATAAAATGGATCTCTTCCTCCTTCTAAAATGGCGGATTGATAAATTGTATAACCAAACTCTCCGGCTCATAGTGCTTCCATTTAAAATCCACTGGTTTTTTCATCGTCGTACACGTCCTTTATTTATGAATATTTTCAGTGTACACAATGATAGTATTTTTTGCACCAGAACCAAGTAGTTTATGTGAAATGAAACATTGGGATTTTTCAGGAATTAAAAATAAGATATTTTTTTATTTTATTAATTCACATAATTTTAAAAATTAAAATCTTTAATTGTTAATATTTGTTATATAATGAAATTATCAACCAGTCATCAAATAGTGTCCCTTATGTTTCTGTTGGAACAGTTTGATGGTCCCGTGTATTAACCGTCTAAGTTACAATGCACATGCGTATATATGATTTTCAATCTATCCATGAATGTATATAAATAGCTAAAAGAATGATAAAGGATTAAAATTATTTTACTTTTGAGAAGTATATTCTTGTACAAGAATCAATAAACAAAATATCATAACATAAAAAAAGAATTGCAAGTCATGTATTCTCTAAAAATAATAAATGTAAAATATGGCTAAATTCCCTAAGGATGCAGCCGGTGTTTTGTGAAGGTAAATTGAATAGAAAAAACATTCATTTAATAGGTGGATTGTTAAGTGTATTTATTTTTAAATACATAGATTTAAATTCTAAAAATTGATTTTTTGAATTAGTTTTTAATAGTATAGAATAATATTTACGCCCGTACATTTAGTTAAGTAAGTAGTATCTTTAACAAATATGGTAAATCCAATTAAACGATAAAGATTATAAGAAAATATGAAATTATAAAACAATCATTATTTACACCTATAAATTTCTGAATAATCAAACTAATATTCTTTTACAGCAAATATAATCAGCATGTAAGGTTTTTCCTGAAAATTTGATGAATGGTGGGAATGAAATGAAACGCAGAATGTTAACAAAATATTTTGGAATTATAAGTTTAATCATTATGTTGCTAGGGGTTTCTATTCCACAAGCAGCAGCCGAGATAATACATCAAGAAAAGTTTCAAATGAACTGGAATTATATTAAATTCAAAGGTACTGAAGTAAAGGTAAAGGCAGACTTACTAAGAACGTCATCAAAAGATGTTGCATATTGTTTATCACCTGATTTGAATTCACCTAATGGAGATGATCTTTCTGAAATTGGAAAAGAGAATGATTTTGTATATCGTGTCTTACTTTATGGATACCCTCAAAAAACGCCGGCTGAATTAGGAGTTTCTACAAAAGAGGAAGCCTACTATGCAACTCAACTAGCTATCTGGATTGCATCTAAAAAAATTGAAATTGCCGATTCAAAGCCAGAAAACCAACAGGTATATAACCTTGTAAAGCATTTGGTAGAAAAAGCTTCTAAAGGTACTGAAGTTCAGGAAACATATTTGAACGTAATACCTACTGGAAAACAAACTGTAGAGCAAAATGGGGAATATTTCGAAACAAATTTATATAGAGTTCAATCAAATTCAGTATCTGGAGTATACTCAGTTCAAATGGAGGGTGCACCAGAAGGAGCTAAAATTATAAATGAACAAGGTGAAAAAAAGAATGAATTCTCTATAGAGGAAAAATTTAAAGTTATGATTCCCAAAAACGCAACAAGTGGAAATTTCAAGATCAGAGTAAATGCAAAATTGCAGAGCTTACAAGCAGTTACCTTTGATGGCCAACAAAGGATTCAAGATGTAACTGCTTTATTACCAAGAATGAGTGAAAAAAGCAGTACAGATATAGTAGTAAGATGGGAATTTTTGGGGTCATTAAAAATTATGAAGGTAGGAGAAAATAGAGAGGCTTTAAAAGGGGCAGTGTTTGAGGTTGTAAGTGAAAATGGGGATTTTAGACAAGAAATCACTACAACTGAGAATGGGATTGCTACATTAAATAAACTTCCTACCGGTACGTATGTTGTAAAAGAAATTCAGGCTCCAGAAGGTTATGTACTTGATCCTACAATAAAAAAAATGGAAGTAAAAACTGGCGAGATAGCAGAAATAGAAATAAAGAATCAAAAAATAACAAGTGGCCTGGAAATTAAAAAAGTGCATGCTACATATGGAAATGCTAAACAATCTTATGATATACAAAGTAAAGAGCGCGCAATGGAAAATGATCTTGCAAGTAAGGAAAAGCATCACCTGCCATCAACAGGAACGAAGTTTCCAACTGTCCCGTTTGTAGGACTAGGATTTATTATTTTAGGAATCTATATATTAAAAATAGGGAAAAATCATAGTTAAAAACTATAAACAATAAGGGTTTTGTTACCAATGCTTAAAGTTAAATATGCTAAGAAATGTTTTGTGAAAAATGTAGATTATAACAATCCCTAAAATTGAAAACGCTTGCAATAAATGCAATTATGAAAAAGCTATATGATATACCTAAACGTGCTCTCCAGGATCAAATACAACGAGCGAATTTATGAAGTATTCCGATTAATTCCATTATTATATGGAACGCCGTATATTTAAGTAAATCTGTAGAAATGTTAAAAAGTAAGTATGAGTTTAATGAAGAACTATTAAAACATATCTCATCATTAGGATGGGAGCATATCAACTTTTTAAGTGAGTATCGATTTAATATAAAAGATTATATATTGAGTTCATTTCAAACTGATGTATATTCATAAAAAGCACGTTACTATTCTCATTAACATAAGAGAATAGTAACGTGCTTTTTACTTTAAGAATAGCCTAAATGCTTAAGTTGATGGATGTGTGGTGCTATCCCATTACCATCAACTTAAAAGTACTTACTACCCATTATTGTTATAAACGTTATTCTTCCTAGATTAATAAGAAGAGATGAAAAAAACACCTTCACAGGTGTCTTTTTTCATTATAGAAATATCTTAAAATAGATATCTGATGTCATTTATTCAATAAAAAAACCTTTGTTACATCATAACGCCATTATCTTTGAATGAATACCATTTCCCATCAATAAAATGTTTGCCTGTTGCTATTGCACCACTAGACTGTAAATAATACCAATTTCCATCTTTTTGTAACCAGCCTGTTTTCATCGTTCCGTCTTCATTCATGTAATACCATGTGCCCTTATCTTGTACCCAGCCTGTTGTCATCGGGCCATCATAAAAGTAATACCATTTCCCGTTATAACTTAGCCAACCTGCGTGGCTTGCTCCAGTTTTATCATCAAAGTAATACCATTCACCATCAATTAATTTCCAGCCTGTAAACATTGATCCATCTGGATTGAAGTACCAACAAGTACCTCCTTCACACATTTTCCCTGTCCACATGGCACCACTGTCAGCGAAAACGTAACGCTTTCCTCCCTCATCTAACCAACCTTCGTCCCACCCATTAGCTGAGCTTTTCATTGTGCCATTTGCATTTAAGTAATACCATGTGCCCTTATCTTTTAACCAGCCTGTTTTCATCGTTCCATCTGCATTCAGGTAGTACCAATTCCCATTATCTTCAATCCAACCTGTTTGCATCTTAGAAGCCACAAAGTAATACCAGCTTCCTTTATAACTTAGCCAACCATTATGAGTATTAAAATGCGTCCGGCTTTCTTCGAAGTAGTACCATTCATTATTAATCAAATTCCAACCAGTTGCCATTGCTCCATCAGATAAGAAATAATTACCATCAGGATATGAACCTACCCAATTGTTTTTCCACATTTTCCCGTTGTCTGGATTCAATAAATATGTCTTACCATTATACTTCAGTGTACCATAATGCAGACTTCCACCTTGCTGAACGTAATACCAATCCTCTTCATACTGAACCCAGCCCTCTTTAGAGTACATGGCACCATCTTTTCCTAATAAGTAACCTGCATCTTGATCTTGAATATAACCAGTTTTCATTGCTCCACTTTCAGCAAAGTAGTACCACTTTCCGGCATCACTTAACCAGCCATTACTTTTCATTGCCCCATCCGCATTCAAGTAATACCATGTACCATTATCTTTTAACCACCCTGTTTTCTTCACACTATTTTGATCATAGAAATACCATGTATTTCCCTCTTTTACCCACCCTGTTTTCTGCATTGCCTGTTCTGTTTTTGGAGTAAGTTGTTTTACAGCTTCTTGGTTTTCAGCATGAGATACTGCAGGCACTACAAACATTGCAGACATTAAAACTGGTAAAATAGCTTTCTTCATTTTCCATATCCCCCAAATAATGAATAATTTTAGTTTTTATTTCCACAAACAGAATTATATTATGATATTTAAATATAATCAATAGTTTTTGTAACAAAAATGTAATCTTTTTTTAATTTAACGACACAAAATATCCATTAATGTAATTATTGTTACTTTCTAGTTACAATGTAAGTATCATTACACATCTATCAACTTAAGGGATTAATTGTCCCAAAAACGAAAAAGATGAGTCGAATTCTCATAAATAACTGTAAAAAGGTAAAATTTTCGTTATGGGGGGTGACCTGTTTTCTTAGGTTGATGACGATGTGGTGCTACCCCAATATTATCTTTACAAAAGTGTATCTTCCCCCCTTTATAATAAATCGAATTCTCTACCTCAGAACAATTTATCTTACTAATTGCATACGAATCCCTAAAACTACAGCTTGCGTGCGGTCTGCCACCTCAAGTTTCTGAATAATGTTATGTACATGGGTTTTAACAATTCCTTCTGAAATATACAGTATATTTGCTATTTCTTTATTCTTCTTTCCATATGCTATGAGTTGCAATATCTCAATTTCTCGATCTGTTAATGGTTCTATAAAAGATGAAGCCTTAGGCTGATTTGTTGAAATATTATCTCTAGAATTTATAATCTTTGCGAGCGCTTGTTCCGCTGTCATACTATTATATAAAGTGGCGCCGCGCTGTATAGAACGTACACCATCTAATAGCTCTTTCGTTTGAGTATCCTTTAATAAATATCCGGCGGCACCAGCACGAATCCCATCGAATACATAGTCTTGCACATCAAAGGTTGTCAACAATATTATTTTTGTATCTGGAAAAGATTGCACAATATTGCGAGTTGCAGCAATGCCGGTCGCCTGCGGCATTTGTACATCCATCAACACGATATCAGGTATGCAGCGCAAAGCAATCTTTACGGCATCCTTACCATTATCTGCTTCACCTACAACTTCCATATCTGATTGACTATTAAATATATACGTCAGCCCTTGTCTGATGATTGGTTGATCGTCCACTAACATGATTCGAATTTTTTTATCGTTTTCATTCGTCGTCCCTCCTATCTCTAGGCTTCATCACATACACGATTCATTAAAGGAATAATCGCTTCCACCTTCAATCCCCCGTCTGAATTAACCGAAAAATTACAAGTTCCCCCAACAGATTGACACCGTTCAATCATTCCTTTTACTCCAAAACCATTTTGGTATAAATTTTCACTTAAAAATTGTCCATTATCGGAAACAATGAGCGATAATTCTTGTGCATGTTCTTGTATACATACATCTACTTCATTGGCACCAGAATGACGTATTACATTTGTAATGGATTCCTGAAGAATACGGAACATTACAATGCTAATGTCCTCAGACCATTCAGAGAATTCTCCTTTTTCCTTTAGTTGAAACCGAATTTGTGAATTAATTTTTCGACATCTAAAACCCTGCTATACAGAATAAAAAGTAACCTACACTCGTTTGCGCTTTCTGTTTTTACTTCGCATGTGGCAGAAAAAGGCCCTGACCGCTTCTATGCATGGCCAGATGCTCTCTCTTACCTAAAAAGAGGGGTTTTATGTCCGTTTTTTAATTGATGTATATATAGTTTAAAATTCTTTAACAAATTCATTATGAAATTCTATACCCTAAAAGTTGCATCATATCTTCATAGAGTCATAGAATTAATCTGTGGTTGAAAGTACGTAAAGAGCTGCTAGAATTCATTACTGAGAATACGAAGGATAAAGGAAGGAACCGAAGTAAAAGCTAAAAAAATTAGAAAAGGAAAATGGAGAGATGAATTAAATGTTAAAGATCATCAAACATTTAAAACCATTTGTTACCTCAATCATTGCAGTTATATGCCTATTATCCATACAAGCCGTATGTGACCTGTCACTGCCAGACTACATGTCTAACATTGTGAATGTAGGTATTCAGCAAAAAGGTGTAGAAAACGCAGTACCTGGGGTTATTCGTAAAAGTGAGCTCGATAAACTTACACTCTTTATGAATGAAAATGAGAAGAAAAAAGTAGATGACAACTATGTACTTTTAGATAAGAACAATCTTTCTCAAAGTGAGCTGAAAAATGACTTAAAAGATTATCCGCAGCTTGATAAAGAACCGCTTTATAAGCTACATACAGAGGATAAAAATACAATTAACGAACTTAACGATATATTCGGGAAACCAATGTTAATTACACAAGGAATTGAAAAAGGCGGCTCATCTGCTTTCACTGCGCCAGGTGATAACAAAGCACCGGCGAAGCTTCCGCCAAATACAGATCCTTTTGCAGTAATTGCTAAACTACCTCAAGATCAAATCGATGCAATGAAAGAAAAGGCGGATGAAAAGTTTAAGAATATGCCAGGCAGCATGGTAACACAGTCAGCCGTTTCATTCATTGAGAATGAATATAAAAAGATCGGTATCAATACAGATAAGCTTCAATCCAATTATATTCTTACTTCTGGCGGAAAAATGCTGCTTTTATCCTTAGTAAGTATGGCAGCTACCGTTATCGTGAGTTTACTTGCTGCAAAAGTGGCTGCTGGATTAGGTAGAGATCTTAGAAAGAAAGTATTTCGAAAGGTTACAAGCTTTTCTAATACAGAGTTTGATAAGTTTTCCACTGCATCTCTAATCACAAGAAGTACAAATGATATTCAACAAGTGCAAACACTTATGGTTATGCTGCTTCGTATCGTATTCTATGCACCGATTTTAGGCATAGGCGGAATTATTAAGGTACTTACTACAGACCTTTCAATGGGATGGATTATCGCAGTTGCAGTTATCGCGATTTTAAGCTTAGTCATTGGTCTATTTAGCATCGCGATCCCTAAGTTTAAGAGTATCCAAAAGTTAGTAGATAAAATTAACTTGATCACTCGTGAATCTTTAACAGGTATGCTCGTGATTCGTGCTTTTAATAATCAAAAGCATGAAGAAAAGAAATTCGAAAAAGGAAATCAAGATTTAACAAGAACCAATTTATTTGTAAGCCGTTTAATGTCATTTATGATGCCAATGATGATGCTTATCATGAATGCCGTTACTGTACTTATTATTTGGGTTGGATCACACCAAGTGGATATGGGACATATGCAAGTTGGTGATATGATGGCATTTATGCAATATACAATGCAAATCATCATGGCCTTCTTAATGATTTCTATGGTATCCATTATGGTTCCGCGTGCTTCTGTATCCGCGCAGCGCATTGCAGAAGTTTTAGATACTGATCTTTCTATTCATGACGCAGCGGAGCCAAAAACATTTGCTTCTGACAAGAGAGGCTACGTTGAATTTAAAAATGTTAGCTTTAAATATCCAGGTGCAGAAGAAGATGTGCTTTCCAATATTACCTTTACCGCAAAACCTGGAGAAACGACAGCTTTCATCGGAAGTACAGGTAGTGGTAAATCAACATTAATCAACTTAATTCCACGCTTTTACGATGTAACAAGCGGCCAAATATTAATAGATGGCACGGATACTAGAGAAGTATCTCAGAAGGAATTAAGAGAGAAAATTGGTTATGTACCGCAAAAAGGAGTTCTATTCTCAGGTACGATCGAAAGTAATTTGAAATACGGTAAGAAAGAAGCAACTGAAGAAGAACTCGCAAAAGCGGCAGAAATCGCGCAAGCTATGGAGTTTATTAACGCGAAACCGGAAAGCTTCCGTACAGAAATATCACAAGGTGGTACGAACGTTTCCGGTGGTCAAAAACAAAGACTTTCTATTGCGCGTGCTCTTACGAAAAAATCGGAAATCTTCATATTTGATGATAGTTTCTCAGCTCTTGACTTTAAGACAGACGCAGCCTTGCGGAGGGCTTTAAACAATGAGATTGCGGGAAGTACTATTCTACTTGTTGCCCAAAGAATAAGTACAATCATGAATGCAGATAAGATCATTGTACTTGATGAAGGAAAAATAGTCGGAACTGGTACTCATGAAGAGCTTATGGAAAACTGTGAAGTTTATAAGCAAATTGCTTTATCACAACTTTCAAAAGAGGAGTTGTCATCATGAGTGATAGAAAAATAGAACATAACAGACAAGGTGGCCATGGCGGCGGTCATATGGGCGGCGGCATGAGGAAGATTGAGAAGGCAAAAAATTTCAAAGAAACGATGAATAAGTTACTTCAATACTTAAAGCCATATAAGTTCTCAATCCTAATCGTTATTATTTTCGCAATCGGTAGTGCTGCCTTTGCAATCGTCGGTCCAAAGATTTTAGGTAAAGCGACAACAAAACTTTTCGAAGGACTCGTAGACAAAGTAACAGGCGTGCACGGTGCTGCCATTGACTTTACCTATATCGGAAACATTGCGCTCCTGCTCCTTGGATTATATATAGCGAGCACTGCGTTTGGCATTATCCAAGGCTATATCATTTCGGGAGTCGCACAAAAGGTATCTTATAACTTCAGAAAAGAAATTGATGAAAAGATCAACCGTATGCCGCTTAAGTACTTTGATAAAACGACACATGGAGAAGTATTATCTAGAGTTACAAATGACGTAGATACTGTGAGTCAAACTTTAAACCAAAGTATGTCGCAAATCATCACATCCGTTATTACAATCATCGGTGTACTCATCATGATGTTATCAATCAGCTGGCAAATGACATTAGTAGCTCTCTTAATATTACCAGTATCAATGACACTCATAATGGGCGTCGTAAAAAGATCACAAAAATACTTTAAGTCCCAACAAGAGTATTTAGGACACGTGAACGGTCAGGTCGAAGAAATTTATAGTGGTCACAATATCGTAAAAGCTTTTAACACTGAAGAAGAAGAAGTGAAAAAATTCGAAGAGGTGAATGATACTCTTTACCACTCTGCATGGAAATCTCAATTTTTATCTGGAATGATGATGCCGATTATGATGTTTATCGGTAATATCGGTTACGTAGCTGTATCCATTTTAGGCGGATGGCTCGCTGTAAAGAGAACAATTGCTGTTGGAGATATTTTAGCATTTGTGCAATATGTTAGAAGCTTTACGCAACCAATCGCTCAAGTGGCCCAAATCGCTAACGTACTTCAATCCACTGCAGCTGCTGCAGAAAGAGTTTTCGAATTTTTAGATGAAGAAGAAGAAATTCCGGAAGCAGAAAACCCAGTGAAGCTTCAAGAAGTTAAAGGAGAAGTTACATTCAAAGATGTTCAATTTGGATATAATCCAGATAAAATCATCATCAATAACTTCTCAGCTAATATTAAACCTGGACAAAAGGTAGCCATCGTAGGACCAACCGGAGCAGGTAAAACAACGATCGTAAAACTATTAATGCGTTTTTATGATGTAAACAGTGGTGCCATCTGTATAGACGGTCACGATATAAAAAACTTCACCCCCGAAGACTTGCGCAGCATGTTCGGGATGGTGCTGCAAGACACATGGCTATTTAACGGTTCCATCATGGAAAACATACGTTACGGTAGACTGGGTGCAACCGCCGAAGAAGTGATTGAAGCAGCGAAAGCAGCCCACGTTCACAGCTTCGTAAAAACCTTACCAAATAAATATCAAATGGAACTAAACGAAGAAGCAAGCAACGTATCCCAAGGACAAAAGCAACTACTAACAATTGCCCGTGCCCTTCTAGCGGATCCGAAAATACTCATACTCGACGAAGCAACAAGCTCCATTGACACTCGTACAGAAGTGCTGATTCAAAAAGCCATGGAAAACCTCATGGAAGGCAGAACAAGCTTCATCATCGCTCATAGATTATCAACAATCCGTGATGCCGATTTAATCCTTGTCATGAAAGACGGGGATATTGTAGAACAAGGTAATCATGAAGAGTTATTGAAGGCTGATGGTTTCTATGCTTCGCTTTATAATAGTCAGTTTGAAGGTGCGGATGCCTCTTGAGTTAGGTGGGTGGCCACCTTGCCAGAACTGTGCAAAAGGTGAATTGATTGTTTTATTTACAACTCCAGCAACTACGGAACCTGGTTTTAAAGTATATTCAGCTGATGGAAGTTTCACTTTATAGCATAAATAACTTTTGCCATATATAAGGCCACTGAAAAAGCCCACTTAATAAGAAAAAGGAGTTCACCACCTACTATATACAGGTAATGAACTCCTTTCCATTTTCTACATATTAATAAAATACACGTTATTTTTTCAAAGTAATCACTTTTTCAGTGCCTTCCCATGCATAAGTGTATTTGTTATTGGTGATTCACGTACGTATCAAACCATAAATGGATATATCCAGCTGTAATACGCTGTGCTTCCATTAAACGTTTTCCTGTTACCGGTGTTACTTCAGCACGCCATTTGTCAGCAGAGTCTTGTGATACCGTTGCTTTTAGGAACCAATTTTTTGTATTATCATTAACAATTGATGGAAAATCAGCCTTTGCTGCTGATGCTGATGCATGAACCCACTCTTCTGGATTTGCACTTTTCCAATTCCAATAGCCATCTCCATCTGTTACTCTATAATTGTCCTTCACTGTATCAACGAAGTTTTCATATTTTGAGTGGAAGCCAAATGGATGCGAAATGTTAGTAAAGTTTGCTGCATGCATTGGTTGGTTGACATCCCCTAAATAATGAAGTGATAATCCTAAATAAAAGAATGCATTTTTCATATCTTTATTTTGATAAGCTTCACCAGCTAATTTAAAATACTTTGCTCCCGTTTGCTTTGCTTGTTTAGCAAATGGAATATACGTTTTTCCTGAATCAGGATCATAGAAGTGTGAAGCGAATGTGGAATGATCATAGTATGGGTTTTTATAATCTGCAGAATAAATACCTTCCTCTAGATTAGTACGCCATTCATTTAATAGAGCTGTCTCATTTTGCTTCACTACAGTCGTATTTTGGGACATAATATCAATAGCTCTGTTGACAATCCATAAATGAGAACTTACTCCTTCATTATGTATTGATTCTGCTGACCATCTTTGAGCAATAGGTGGATCAAATTGCCCATCATTTTCATGTGCGAACGCCACGCTCTGAACAGGCGCTGTTAAAGCAATGACAGAAGCTATAGCAAAAATTTTTCTTTTCATAAATATTCCTCCATTTGATATATAATTTAAATTTCTTTCATAGGGTCTTCTCTTACCTTACTGAAAGACACATTACATATTAATAAGTACAGTTATATAAATCTAAATGTAATAGATGCTCTATGGTAAAGGTACTAATTCATAACCAGCAACGCTTTTAGGAGCAGAAATCGCCCACCTTTTCTCGTGATCTGAGCCTGGGTATTGTGCTATCTGTACTTGGAAAGTTGATGTAACCCCATAATAAGAGTTCTTTGGATCTGCACTGTACCAATCACAAGGTCTACCAAATTTATCTCTAAGAATCTCGGTGGTGCCTGTTGCTAAGTTTATTTCCTTCGAATTTACTTTCTGAACGATTAACTTGCTTTTTGATTGGTCGCTAAAATAAATCCAGCCAGCATCCTTTGCATTTATATATTTTTTTACTCCTCCTGCCTCAGCATTTGGTCCACCAATCCACATTGACATGGTAACTGGCGTATTATGTCTTATATATCCATCACTGTTTAATCCATCTGGAGTTTCAAAACTTATAGGTGTACCATAGTACTCATTGCCTTTTGTATCTTTATGTATTTCCGCTGATCCATAATAAGATGCTTTTCTATACTGAATTGCATAATGCCAACCAGCGTACTTCTCATAAGTTACTCCAAATCTATTCTGACCTACAGGTGCTATACGTTGTGAAGGATGAACTCCCACCACGTCCAAGTACTTATTTATTAATATATAGTCTTTATTTGTAGTAATTGGATCACCATAAATATCAAGTATACGATCTTCTTCCTCTGCATAAGCAGAATTTGTAGGAAAAACAGTAACTATCAAACTAAATATTAGTGCTAAAAATGCAAATATAGACAGTTTTCTTTTCATAAACATACCTTAACTTCTCCTTATTTTCACTAATGGTTTTACTATCTGCGCGCATCTTCTACTAGTAGATAAGCCTCATCCTAGCTAACAAATCTTTCATTTCTCTTTCATAAATGTTACAAAAGTCTTTCAAAGGTCTGACGTATTTGCTGATGAAACTAGCACACAAAGAAGGAAACCTGCATGTTCATTAGCTTCATCGTTAATTTATTTAATTATATATATAAATTATATATAATTATGCAATATTGCATATCGAAATGTATTGATATTAATGTAAGCGCTTACTATAATAAAAGCATAAAGATGTACAACATCTTAACACATAAAAAGAGGAGGAAATAACATGGCAATCGCAATGGCAGTTTTAAAATTTGTAGGTGGAGTACTTCCATTCGTACAAGAGCTTTTAAAAGCATTTATGTAAGTTTCTTATTCCGCAATTATTTATAAAAATTATCATACAAATGATCTGTATATCAAAGATGGATTGATGTGCAGATCATTTGTGTGAGCAAACTTTAAACAAGAAAAAGAATCCCAAAAGGGATTCTTTTTTATTTAATTCAATTTTTTCTCGAATATTAAATTATTCTTTGTTAAACAGATGAACAAGGAATAGCAAAAGTTTCTTATTCATTACTTCTCGTCGTTATATACGATTAAACGAATTTACTTTACTAATAATGAATATGTTCCCTTTCTGTTTTCCTCTTCAAAAAATGCAACTACATAATACTTCCCAGGTTTCGCTTCAAATTTCCCTTTCATATTATTTCCATCCGCTTGACCCGTAATGACAGGATTTCCTAAATCTGATTCGTGATATACATCCCATTTTATTCCAATTCCCTGTTCATCTATAAAGGAAATATCTACTTCTTTTGGAGATGTAACATTGAATGTGTACATATACGCCATATTAGGCATATCCATATTTCCTTTGAAAAGCTTATTAAAACGAATTGCCTTTGCGCTGTCATATCCATGACCTACTGGCTCATCCTTTTTTACGGTAACCGTTGTTTGTCCTCGGCCTACGTTTCCTTTATTATCTTTCACTGTTAGCCTTGCAGTATATGTTCCCTCTTTTCCATATACATGAGTAGGATTTGCTTCTGTACTTGTTGTACCATCGCCAAAATCCCAGAGATACGAAACAATTTTTCCACCTGTGCTTTCTGTACCATCGCTATGAAACTCAACTTTTTCATTTAACATCTCATTGTATGGTCCATTCATATTTACTTTAATCGTCTGTTTTTCTTCTTCTCCCGTTGCAACACCATGGAATACAACATCGTATTCAAATTGATTGTTCGCATTAACACGATAATTAACAAAATACGCTGTAACTGTTTTGTAGCCGCTCCATTCTTTTTGCGCTAACTGTTCTAAAGATTGATTGATTTGCTTGCTCATCGCTTTCCAATCTTCAGATTCTCCTTTTGTTACGCCGCCTGTATATGTTCCTTCTAATGTAAACGTATTAAAGAATTGAGAATTATGCTTTGTCATTGTTGCATCTTTTATCTTTGCTACATCTACAATTTCTTTCTTTACATCAGCTAGTGGCTTTGGTGCATGTTCAGCTAAATAATCATCTGATACTTGTGGGGTATTATATGTATCTTGATTATCAATTAACTGCTTCATATAGTCTTGGTATTCTTTATTTAAATTTGGATCCTTACTTAAAGCTTCACGATATGCATCGTAACCCTTCACATCATTTGCACGAATTAAATCTTGAATCTTATCGAAAGTTTCAAATTGATGAGTATATAAGTAAGACTGCAGTGCAAAAGAATAATTATAAAAATCCCATGATCCATATTTCGAAAATAATGTTCGTTCTGCTGTATAACGTTCTGCAGGATTAGATGATAATCCTTTAATTACACTTTTGCGCGGAACAACGTTATTCGTACGAGTAGATCCCGCAAAAAATTCTGCATTTCCTTCATCAAACCAAGTCATACGTTCATTTTGATATAATTCTCCTTGTCCCCATGCTCCTGGAACTTCGTATCTTGCCTGTAAATAGTGTGTAAATTCATGACGGAACAATTCTTCTAAAGTATAACTACTTTGCTGTGGTGTACGTTCATATGTAAAGAACGTTCCTTTTCCTTCAATGTAAATGCCACCATTATTCGTATCATATCCATATAGTTGGCTATTTCGTTTATATTCATATGGATCATTATAAATTACGATTGTCAGTACATCATCAGCTTTCCCTGATTCTAACGCCGCATCATTTCCAATTACACGATGATATTGCGCTTTTACTTCTTTAGCAGCCCAATATAATCTCTTAACCTTTTCTTCCGTTACTTTATCTCCTGTTTTAAATACAATAGAACCGTCATCGAATGTATACGTTTTTGGTAAGTATTGCTGTTGGCCTTCTTCACGTATTTTCTGTAAATCTACTGTATTTCCGTTATAATCTTTTCCACCATAGTTTGTTGAAATTTGCTCTACCGCATTAAAATAAGCTTCACTTAAACGAGGGTACATATGCATTGCTTGTGTAAGTACTTCTAAAGGTTTATTTGGATTACTATGGAATTTCCCTAGACGACCAGCATAATAAACACCATTATTAATTAACCAGCTATTTTCTGGTGTTACATGATTCAGAAGAGCCATTCGACTGATTTCATTTATGAAACTATCAATTTTCCCATACCATATTGTTTCATCCGCTTTTTTACGTGTCTCATTCAAGTAAGACTGCATATCATCATCAATCCCTTGTATGAGATTATACATGGCAGCCCCTTTGTTCGGATCACTTACATATGTAGAAATATTATCGTTATATTGTTTTAATATATTCCCTGCATATTGAACTGTTTCAGCATCACAAGAAGCGTTATGAATTAATTTACCATATGCAGATACCACTTTATCCTGTTTATCTGTACCAAGTTTAAAATTCGGATTTCTTCCAATTTCTTTTAATGCCGGTAAACATTTATCATGGAAGCTTCGCTCATTTAAATAGTTTAACTCTTTATTATTAAAGCCTAAATAAAAACCGCAATATAATACTTCAACAAACGTCTCAATCCCTTTTGTATCATCTTTTGTAAATGTGCTTCCACGGCGACCTAATTCATCAATAATAACTTGTATTCGCCCTTTATTTTGATAAAACGCTTTTGTTTCTTGATTAAACTGAGATAAATCTGTAATTTGATCCCAACTAACATTTGCCAATGTATCAATTAATTCGTCATCACTCATTCTATTCAGCTCTGCCACAGAATACTTTTGCTGAAATTGTTTTGCCGCTGCTCGTTTCACGACCGGAGCTGGACGTTGTGAAAAATCGCTCACTTTTAAACGTTCTTCATAAGACAATGTTTCGTCTGCTTTTGTAGAATGTGCAATTTCATCGGTTGAAGTTTCTATCCCAATTGGTTTCTTTTGTAACACATTATAAGGTGTATTTTCTTCCGCTGATACTTGTGTTTGAATACTTCCAAATGATAAGGCCACTGTACTAATACCGAGCATCATTTGGGTAAACTTTGATTTCTTGTTCATAACATTTCCTCCATTTATAAAATCCATAAAAACACATTATTAATATAACATAATATAAAATATGATATTTCATATTATTTCTGTACACTAGAATACTATATCAAAAAGAAAATGATACGTTTTGATATAATTTGAACAAAAAAAGGCACTCTACTGAGTGTCGAATGAGTACCTTTCTGTGGTTTATAATCTTATTGTTTTAAATCAAATTGAATATGCTAAATGATAAATATTTTGTAAATTACTTGAGCCTTTTGTAAATTATTTAATCCTATAGATTTAGTACGACCAGGTTCATTGTAGTAATATAGATCAACAATATCATATCTGTATAGGAATCTACCAGGATAATAAAAGTTATCTCTATATGCTAGTGATAATGAAGCTGAACTTGATTTTCTGTTTTTTACTTAGATGTAAGAGTTAATAAAATACCTACTGGATAATCATATGTTTTTCTTAAATTAGATTTATGCAATCTCTCCCTTTTTTTATCATCTCTACATGAATACAAAAGATGAAATTATACTATACATTGCTAATACTTTTTACTTCCGACTGAAATAAAATCACCTTCGACATGTACATCTTAGTTTAAATATGTTTCAAATGACTTTCATAAATGTTACAAAAGTCTTTCAAAGATCTGACTTCTTTTCTGATGAAACTAATAAACAAAAAGGGAAACCTGCATGTTCATTACCTTTAATGTTATTAATATAATTCAATCACACTCTGTATATAGATTCCCTTTATTAGGATATGCAAAATTGCATCAAAATATAGGTTTAAATAAGAGGCGCTCTTATAAATAACTAGCTGTAAAGAAATTTTTTTGTTTAGGGTCTACTTAAAACTCTTAAGTTGATGTAAATTCATCTACAATTCTATTGCTCTAACTGGTGCGATTCTGATGATTTAATTTAAAAAACAAAAAAGGATGTAAATAATAATTCACATCCTCTTTTGTAACTCTAATTTTCATTAGAACACTGCATTCTATTATCTTCTTTCAAACAGATTTCTATGAATTCAAATAAGCCTTTTGCCTCAACAGAACGTTTTCCCCAATCATGCCAAAAATATAGCACTTGTCCTACTACTCCAGATTCTGATGGATCTGTATCAATACAAAGATAATCCCCACCACCATTTTCTGCAATTGGAATCCACTTAGAATTCCAAAGAACAGGTTTAAGTTCATTTTCAATATTCGACTCTAAATCATCTGGATCGAATTCATCCTGTAGAAATGTCCAATTGTCTATAATTTGAGAAGTTGGGGAAAGAACCAAATTTCTTACAAAAGATTCAACCCCAGGTTCCCAAATTTGTCCGTTATACACCCTGTAAAAACTTTTCATTTCTTTAGGAAGTGTAATACCCAGTGTAGTTTCAATTAACTGAAAATCTTCATCACTTGCACCCGGTTGGAGGTTTAATGTTTTTTGAAAGTTCACTTCAAGGCTTGAACCTCTATTAATTATACGTTTCCATAGTAATTCAGCTTGATTTATCATGCCTTTTCCCCTCCGCTTATATCTCAAAAAATCCAATTTAAAAAACACACAATTACTATTAATCTAAGGTTTTGAATTATCCCCATAACGAAAACTTAATTAATCGGTATATACTTCTTGAATCCCTTACTTATAGTGCCATTATAACCATTTTTAGAAAAGAATTTATGTGCTTCTATTCTATTTATACTACTTAATAGGATAATTCTTGTGGATCCCCTTGCAATTGATAGCCGTTCTACATGTTTTAGTAACTTTTCACCTATCCCATTACCTCGAAAATCTTCATTTACAATCACATACTCTAGAACGGTATATGGTCTAAATTGATATCCAGGATCAAGACAAAAAGTCATAAATATACTTCCTTTAACTTTACAATCTTCCTCATACACAAATAAGAAATTATTAGAATCATTCCTTATCTGCTCAATTCTTTCTGGTAAAACCTTAATGTTTTTACTATGTGGTGCTAATTTTTTATATAGATTTTCAATTACATGACTGTCTTTTGGTTCAGCTTCACGAATCATATAATTCCCCCTCTATTAACATTGATATATCAATGATTCGATCTATTCTAATAGTTCATCTTTTGACTCTATTGTATCCTAAAACAATGCTTTTTTAGTACAATTCAGATAATAAGATGGTAAAAAAAGAGAATAGAAGGGATGGCATTTTTGCTTTGGGGTATTTGTTTTTCTTAACTTGATGGGCATGCGGCAGGACACCTAATGGAAGGTAGGAATTAGAATAACTCTCCAAACAGATCTTTTAGATTAACCTATGTATTTCCGCGGTTAATCTATTACCTTCTACCTTCATAAAGATCTCTACCAGTACATCATTCGTATTTTCAAATACTAAATCGAAATAAGGATACGCTATAGTTGCATCTCTTCCTATAGGTACATAGCCAACTGGCTTTGAATGACTATATCTTTCTATCATTTTTAATCCTGCTTGATCCGCTGCATTATAAAGTGTAGAAGAAGTTTGACAAACCCCTCCTCCATAACCATCTACTAATTTTCCCGCAACGATTTCTTTTCCAAGCTGATATCCTTTATCAGGTGTTGTATCTCCTATTAAAGCATTAAAGGAAAAACGATCACCTTTTCCTAATATTACACCATTAATAGTATTTGCCGACAAACGAATGTTTTCTATCTTACCATTAGCTGTGCCAACTATGTCCGTCACATATTTTCCAATTACTTCGCTATTTCGATTTGCATCTTTTGATTGAGCAATAGGCCGTTTCTTAACAATTGGCAATGCACGGGAACGTTCCCACATTCCCACATCCATTAAATCCTCTACTAACTCTTTTTCAAATAATTCATATGAAGGCTTTCCTTCTTTCCATATTCCATCACTAGTCATATGAGAAGGTATCATTTTTTGATCAATCTGTTTGCCTATTTCATTAGCGATTTTTTTAATATTTAATTTATATTGATTTTCATCTTGAAAATATCCTAATGAAGTTAAATTTATTTGTTTGACTATTTTTCCACTAGTAGGATCTACTAAATTTATCTGTGTATCCCCAATGTCTTTTATTCCTATAGATTTCTCGCCTATATCACTTACTAAAGATGCTTCTTTAACCTGAGATTTACATCCAACTAATATAATGGAGCAGAGAGCACTAAGCACATACAAATGTCTTTTACGTAACAATTGATTCCCCCATTTCATTATAATGTTTTCTCGTTTTTAATTATTTGATTAATTATTTTTTATATTGTGTCTGTTCATCGATTCTATAAAAAAAGACATCCTCAAGGGCGCTTTCTTTCAGCTATTTGCATGAGAACCCAAAATAATACAACTAAATACCACAATTAGAAATAAAATTACTAAACATATTGAGAAATATTTCATAAGAGACTCCTTTTTGATATGATGTGCAAAATATATTCTCATAAATTAAGTCAGGAAATAACCACAAAAAAGAATTATTACCCCTATATTCTTACGTTTAAAGTCCTATTACTTTTACTTATTAAAGCTACTAACTAATCAATTCCATTGCTACCTCTTTCGCTCTGAACACTTTTTTGTATTGTTTAAATTCTTGTTTATCAACTCGAAATTTTTCACCAGTATCCATGTTTTTTACTAGATATGTTTTAGCAGTATATTCCTTTATTAAAAAATAAAAGAAATATATCCAGAAAGATAATGTGAAAGTCGAGAGAGCTAAGAATACTCCCGTAATAAACATTACAATTTCCAAACCTGAATTTACTCGTTTTAAAACATCTTTTTGTCCTGTTGCTGCTTGCTGTAGTCGTTGCATGCGTTGTAAAGATGAAACAGTATCATAGCTCATGAAAAACCTCCTTTAAACGAAATGCTATTTAGAACTTTGATTTGTCTTTAGGGATGAGGAGGCAAGATACTTAAATTGATAATTATTTTTCTTACTTTTTCTCTTTTATTTTAATCTTCGCGTCTTCATAGAATTTTAGTTTTCCCTCATTATACTCTTTAGTATATTGATTGAATTTTTCTTTTTCTTTTAGCGTTTCCTCGTTTAATGTATTGATAGTTTTAACTTTCTCACCAATCTCTTTTAGTTTTGTTTCTTTACCTTTTAACTTTTCATAAAGTTCTTTTTCAGCTATTAATTCCTCTTTATAACTATTATTTATTTTTTGAAAAACTTCATAGCGATTTTTATAAACTTCTTCTACTTTTTCCGCTTGATTTTTTAACCTTTTGTCCTCAATTTTATCTATATAACTATGAACTGATGCGGTTTCTTTTTGGGCTTTTTCTAATACATCCTTTTCATCTTTTACCAATTTTTCACGTTCATTTACAGTTGCAATGGCTTGCTCTATTTTTTGTATTACTCCCTCATTTTGCTCTTTCCCTTCTTGTATAATTTGATTATACAATTCCTGTTCTTTTGTTTCTAACTGCTCAAATGTTTTTACATTATCAAATAATGCTTTTTCTTGATTTGCTGCATTTTCAAAAGCTACATATAATTGATCTTCGGGTTTTGCCCCCAAACAACCACCTAGAAATCCAATTGATAAGATTCCTATTAATACCATTTCCCTATAAATCAATGTTAATTCCTCCTATGATGTTATATACGTTTATCATGCCAAAAATTCACTGAAAAATGCTCGTCTTCATGATACGCTTCAAACTCATATCCTTTTTCTTTTAATCCTTTTATAATAGCTAGTACCGCAGCAACAGATTGTGGATGAATATCGTGCATTAGAATCACTTCTTTGGACTGGTTTGCATTTGTTAGGACATTTTGAACAATCTGAGATGAAGCGGCATCAACTGGCATCTTATTATACTTCCAATCTAAAGAATCAATAGTCCAATCCCATACTTTTAAATTAGCTTCTACTGTTCTATTTCGAAGTGCTTCATTTAATCCTGGCATGGATCCATATGGAGGACGAGTTAGTTTTGGGGATTCTTTAATAATATTTGCTATTAAACCTTGATCTTCTTTCATTTCATTTACATATTCGCCACTTGTATATAATTTTTTAAAATCATGTGTCATACTATGCATGCCCACATAATGCCCTTCTTCCTTTTCACGTTTCACCAACTCTGGAAACTGTTTTACATTTTCGCCAATTAAGAAAAATGTTGCTTTCACATCATTTTCTTTTAAGATGTTTAACAAATCAGCCGTATATTTACCTGGTCCATCATCGAAAGTAAGATAAACAACCTTTCTCTCCTTACCATTAAAATGGGTTGGTGTTGCTTTTTTTATTTTAATTTTTGGTTGTTCACTTGCTAGCTGTACAGTATTTTCTTGCTTGGCCACAGCTTTTGCAGGTGAATTAATCGATTGAAACATATAATAACCAATTGCTACTATTGTAATTATTATTTTTTGGGTATTACAAAAATTTCTCATGAATCAAATCCCTTTCTTGATAAATCTCTATATCAATATACACACATACATAAGTGTGTATGATATCTCCAATCACTTTTAGCTAACAATACATATGATGTAACTTAAAAATTTTTGAGTTATTTTGTTGCGATATAATTATAAAGTGCTTTTTTCTTTTTTCTCATCGTGTAGAAAAAAGAAAAAAGCAGCATCCTTTTGTGGAATTTCACAAAAGGATGCTGCTACATGAATTTTTGTAACTTAAGATCCAAGTATAGAACCATTTTTTGATTCGGATCTTTTAAATCGATTTCACTGATTTCACAGATTCTTTTAAGTCTATAGCTTAGTGTATTGACGTGAATATTTAAAACTTTAGCTACTTCGCTGGTATTACTGTCATTGTTTAAAAATATTTCCAACGTTTCAACAAGATTACTATTATATTTACAATCATACTTATGGAGCTTCTGCAATGCTTGGTTTTCATACTCCTCCTGCTTTCTTTGCTCAAGTAGAAGGTCAATTAATTGATAAATCCCCATGTTTTGATAGCCATGAATATTAGCTGTGTCGGAAGGAAATTTTTCCTTTATAGATAATACGATTAATGTTTCTTTATAAGCTTTACTGATTTTTTGATAATCACTATATACACTGCTGAACGCTGGTTTGATAGATTTAA
Source organism: Bacillus cereus group sp. N21 (assembly GCF_016483395.1). Taxonomy (NCBI): domain Bacteria; kingdom Bacillati; phylum Bacillota; class Bacilli; order Caryophanales; family Bacillaceae; genus Bacillus; species Bacillus cereus group sp. N21. The sequence continues at coordinate 187,831 of NZ_JAEHBX010000003.1, read as the reverse complement.
TTTCATATCGTTTTTCCATCGTGTTAACAAATCTTTCGACGAAATTGTTAATTTCATGAGAAGGTTGACTGAGATTATCTAACGAAGTAAGAAGAATTAACTTGTTACGATCAATTGTATAAAGTAGAATTTTCAAATGTTCGCTTGTTTTTAACAAATAAGAAATTTGTTTTTCTTTTTCACTCGTAATTTCTTGTTCAAAATGAAATACGACAACGTTAAATAAGGAAGCCGGCGTAATATGAAGTACCTGAAAGTTTTCAATAATTTCCTCATTTGTTTGTATATGATTAGTTAGTAGCTTCCAAAAAAATTCTTGTGAACGTTCGTCCTTTTTATTTTTTCTGGTTTGGAGCTGAAGAAGCTTACTTTTTACAGCTTCAGCAGATTTTTTCATCAAGGCATAATCTTGTTCAGTTAAAGAGCGCTTGATTTCTAAAGCCCAAATGAATCCCAGTACGTCCTCTTTATTCCAAATGGAAATCGCAACTCTGTCACCGAGGCCAATATTATCTATCTTTTTTACGTGAATAGGTTCACGACTTTTTAAAAGAGTAGGAATAACCCCCTCTTTCCATAAGTTATTAATTACTTTTTCAGGTACACGCCTACCCATAATAGTTGCAATTCTTGCAGAGTCTGTTCTTTCGTCATGGGTACTATATGCAAGGAGACGATGATTTACATCTTCTACTGTAATAGGGCATTGCAGAATCTCACTGATTATATCAGCAAACTCTTCCAAATTATCGAAGGTGACTTTAAGAGAATTATTTTTCATATATGTCAAGATCCATCCGTTCTATTTAAAATATATTTTCGTATTTACTTTAAAAGAAATTATCTCTTGTGTAAATTACTAAAATAATAACATAATCCCGTTAGCTTTTTGCAAATGTAACGAGACCGGGTTTTATTAACATGATTTTTTCAACAATAGCAATATTTCTATTTGTTTTATTGTGTAGGATTGAACTTTATTCTTTTTAGATTTGAATTGAGGAATGTCATTCTGCTTCTTAAAAAACGTAAAAAAGCAACTGCGAGGTTTCTCAATATTGACACCTCCAGGTGAAAATGTACAATTTTTTTGTTTTGGGGCGTTATAAAATTCTTAAGTTGATGGGAATGTGGTGCTACCTCTGTAATACTATTTGCTTTATATATTTCCAATAAGGATTCAATGATACGAGTAGATTACGTTCTAGGCTACGTAATGATAGTTTTGTTTTTCACTACGATGTTCGGTTTGAGGATTGTAAAGAGATTTGACCAGTAATCGTGAAAAAGGAACTACAATTTATTTGTAATGATTTATATAATGAGGTGTTGGTATTATGACTAAAATTCAAATAAGCGAACTTCCTAAATCTGTTTAGCACGTACTTAGAGTAATGCGTGGCGAAGAAAAATTAAAACAACGACAACGGATCCAGCCAGTAGATTTTCATTCTTATAAAGCTGAAGAGATATTCCCAAATAGTCCTGAAATGCAAAAATTCTTTAATAAACAAAAGAAAATGAAAGCCATCAAGTAAAATAAGCTTGGTGGCTTTCATATTTTGTCACGGACAAGAAAGAAGCTTCTTTTGTAATCATCAGAAGAATGTTAAAATTAAGATAAAAATGTAAAGGTTGGTGAAAAATGAGAATCGTAATAGGATATCTTCTATTAATCATTAATTTTATTCTGTTATTGCCATTATTAAATCGGATTATTTTTGAAAGAATCAGCCCTTGGGACACCATTTCTTTTTTCTGTCCACTTATAACGGTGTTAGTTATAACTTTTCTGTTAGGAAAGAATAGAGTCCGAAACATTCATTGGAGAGTCAACCTTATAGGACATATTATCATCGGTTTAACCCCAATTTTCTATTTCTTGTATATTTTTATGTTGCTCAGCTGATCAAATCTTCCCAAACAATCCGGAAATGCAAAAATTCTTTAAGGGGTAGCACGCCATGCCCATCAAGCTTAGAAAAACAAATACCCCAAAACGAGAAAATTGACATCTTTAGGTAAAAACATTCCACATTATATGTGATAAAAAGAGGATAGATAAAGTAGAAACCTTATCTATCCTTTTCTGTACTACAAATACTTAAGTTTGCTACCCCTTACAGAAAAAACTGAATGAGTTTTTAAATGAGCATAGTGACAAATAACGATAATGAGTGAGCATAGATGAAAAAAATAGGTGAATATTACAAAATTAATACGTTATAATAATTATATGTCCTATGTGACAATGATATCATTTATTGGAACAATAGATAGTTTATTTATAAGTGAAATTATGAAACTAGTTCCATGTAGTTTATGTTGGTATCAAAGGATATGCTTATATCCGATTTTCATAATATATATTGTATCTTTAATAAAAAAATATTCTCATGCAAATGAGTATATTAAGTATTTCTCTGGGATAGGATTACTTATTTTTTCGTATCAATACACAATACAGATGACGCATACCAAAAGTGCTTTTTGTCATTTGTATGAAGATTTCTCAGCTGTTGATTTTATTTTTCAAAAATTTATAACCATCCCGTTTTTAGCAATATTAGCTTTCTTGTTAATATTTCGTCTCACGTTTTTTGTGAAAAATTCAAAATGAATTTTAATCTAAGGAGGTATTTATATGAGTTTAAGAGAACATGCAATGCAAGAATTTCAACAGAAAATGTCTTCAAATGAGAATATACAAGGTATGATTTCAGCTTATTATGAAATGCAAAGCGGTATATCTGGCTATGGGAGTTCTACACCTATGAGAGGTATTCTAGCTTACACGGAACGACAGCTTTTATTTTATAGCGAAATATTTGGCGAGCTTCCTATTTCATTACAGATACCTTACCATAAAATTCATAAAATAAAAGAGAAAAAACAACCTTTTGCCTTTTTTAAAACGATTCCTTCTATTGTTGTTTCCCATCAAGATCAAGATGTTTTTTCAACCCGCGGAAATGAAGAGGAATTTATACACTTAAAAGATTTTTTTGAAAAAGTAAAAGCTCTGTCCAATTAATGGGGTAGCGTCAGGATTTTGTGTTTTTACAACGTTAAGCATATTTTTCTAGCAATTATCCCAGTTACTGTAACCTGACTACTTCTAAATCCTTTTATTTATATGTATAATTATATAAAATTACAACGTTTTGAATCGAGGTGACAATTATGAGAAGTTTAGGTTCATTAGTAACCTCTACTATATGTTCAGTAATCCTTATAACTTGGAATGCCTATACCTTCTATGACAAATTCACAACCGGAAATACATATTTTTGGATTAGTGGCATCATAGGTATAATGTTCCTTCTATTCTTTATCAGAGACATGCGAGATATCATCAAGAAGAACTATAGAACTTCAACAGATTAGGAGCGAATACATATGTGGAAAGAGCTTAGTAATTACAAATATCATTGTATGGGGATTCGTTTTATCTGAAAACATAGTAAAATGAAAGCGTTTTGAAAATAAATCCGATTATGAAACATAGAAAAACCCCCTGCTTTTTGAACAAAAAGCAGCGGATTTTTCAATTTATTTCTTCTCCATCACAGCAAAGTAATTCTCTTCATGATCCGCAAAGTTAAATACTCTGCCAGAAGGCATATTTACAATTTCTCCGACTGTGATATTTTTATTTAATAGGTTGCTTCGTAATTCATCGAGATTTTCCGTAAAAAACATTAAAGAAGGTGTACCAAGATTTAATCCAGGTGACATTTTAGCAACGAATTCCTTATTGTGCAGAATGATGCTTGTTTCTGCGCCGTTTGTTGGAGCAATTTCAATCCATCTCATTCCTTGATCGTTATTTTCTTCAGAAACTACAGTAAACCCTACTTTTTCTGTCCAAAAATCCACTGCCTCATCTTGGTTATTTACATACAACATAATTTGACCAACTTTATGAATCATAGACTTCCCCACTCCCTTATATAAGTAAATACCAAACCCGATGCTTCTAATTCTTTCCATCGCCAAGGTTTCTGAAACCCCGTGACAACTTAATAGATACGCCAATAAATGAAAACTTCCTTCTAAAAGAAACGGAGCATTTTCGTTTAAGTAGGAGATTATAAAAGAAAGATAGAATATTAACAAAATATTTTATAAGGGGGAATATAATTGTCAATTTCAAAAGATACTGCCAGCTACATGATTCGTACAGGAAAAATAGAAGATTCCGAGGCCATTTTAGACATACAGAAATCCGTTGTTTCCGAAGGCAAGTTTCTCATTTCGTTATCCGAAGAATTTAATAAAACGTCATCCGAGCAAAAGGAATGGGTACAAGGCGTATTGGAGAATGAAAGAGAAACATTACTTGTTGCTGAAAAAGATGGTGAAGTGGTTGGCTGGATCGTTTTCCTTAGCGAAAATAAAAAACGATTGTCTCATACAGGTTCCTTTGGAATCATGATCAGTAGAAATTACAGAGGACTAGGAATTGGGACAATGCTACTACAAGCTTTATTAGACTGGGCAGAGAAAAATCCTGTCATTGAAAAAGTAAGTTTAGGAGTTTTCTCAACAAATCATAGTGCAATATCGTTGTACAAAAAGATGGGCTTCATTGAAGAAGGTCGTAAAATTAAAGAGTTTAAAATGACTGATAATAAATATGTAGATGATATTCTTATGTATAAATTCGTTTAGTGAAATTTTAACCACAAGACAATCACAGGTACCACGCAAAAAAAGCCGTTCTCCTATCAACTACGGAAATCGGCTTTTATCATTTATATTGAACACCCTTATTAATGTAAAAAGATTAAGATTTATTAGCGATTATCATAAACCGTTTTGAATTTGTACGGATTCCTTTTTCCGTTTTGTTTGTTATGATGAATTTTTCCAAATTACCAAAGTCCTCTTTCTCTTCACCAAACCTTGGTATGATAGATGTGTGTTTTAATAGGAATAGGAGGTCTTCAGGTGTTTGGTAATAATCAATCGCATCATATTCTAATATTTGCACATCAGTAAAGCCTGCAGACTTCAACTCTCGAACATACTTTTCTTTTAATGTGCCGTCTTTTTCCCCTAAGCATTGTCCTCTTCCAAACGCTGCTTTTAAGTTCCATTTATCATGTTCGCTGACTTGCTGCGTCAAAAAGATACCACCCTTTTTTATTACTTTTGCTATTTCTGCTGCAACAAAAGGCGCATGACAACAAGACACAATGTCAAAAAAAGAATGTGGAAACATCAAGCCTTCGGACTCCATTTTGAAAAATCTAACGTTTGATACACTTGCTTTTTCCAAATTAGACTGTGCTGTTTCTATCATTCCACTTGAATTATCAATCCCAATCATGAATAAGGCTGCCGGTGCAATTCTTAATATATTCTCTCCCCCGCCTGTACCAATATCTAGCAAAACATCTGAGGATTTGCATCTCTCTATGACTTCTTCATAAAACTCCCACGTAGCACCTTCTGTTACGTATTTCAGTTTACTAAAATCCCAACCGTTTGATCTTCCGACTTTATCATAAAAATTTTTGTAATCTAATTCATTCATTTTGTGTATCCACCTTCCAAAAGAGTGTAAAAACTAAGTTTTTGAGACTTGTTAACGAAATAGTCCAGTGCCTTAGTGTGATAAAAATAGTGACTACCGCAACGGATTCAAAGGTTATATTTCCGAAAAAAGACAGACTTCTCCCTTGATCGCTGATACGCGTTTTTTTCAACCCGAAAACTAGCTACTTCGAACAATACGGAAAGTCATCTACTTCACCTCATTTGGAAGATTACATTTCACTATACGCCATAACAATTTTTGTATATATTGTAGAATTCAGACTATTAGTTGAATTCTATCGAAACGTATTTTTAATTCTATTTCGCACTATTAATATAATTCCACCTAAAATTGATAACATCCCTAAAGGCATTGTATTGGATTCTGTACCTCCGGCGTTAGGAAGTTCCCTGTTATCGCTTTTCATTTTAAGAGGAGTGTTAGTTTGTTTCGCCCGTGTTAATTCAGAGACTTTCTTTTCTACATTTTGCTTTGTCTGTGTTAATTCAGCTATTTTCTCTTCTACATTTTGCTTCGTACGTGTTAATTCAGTTAATTTATTTTCTACATTTTGCTTCGTCTGTTTCAATTCAGAGACTTTCTCTTCTGCTACATTTTGCTTCGTACGTGCTAATTCAGTTAATTTATTTTCTATAGTTTGCTTGATCTGTTTTAATTCAGAGACTTTCTCTTCTATATTTTGCTTCGTACGTGCTAATTCAGTTAATTTCTCTTCTATATTTTGCTTCGTCTGTTTTAATTCAGATACTTTCTCTTCTGCATTTTGCTTTGTCTGTTTTAATTCAGACAATTTCTCTTCTGCATTTTGCTTGATCTGCTTTAATTCAGACAATTTCTCTTCTGCGTTTTGTTTCGTCTGTTTTAATTCAGACAATTTTTCTTCTGCATTTTGCTTAATCTGCTTTAATTCAGACAATTTTTCTTCTGTATTTTGCTTCGTCTGTTTTAATTCAGAGACTTTCTCTTCTGCATTTTGCTTCGTCTGTTTTAATTCTGATACTTTCTCTTCTGCATTTTGCTTCGTTTGTTTTAATTCTGATACTTTCTCTTCTGCATTTTGCTTCGCCTGTTTTAATTCTGAGACCTTCTCTTCTGCATTTTGCTTCGCCTGCTTTAATTCAGATACTCTCTCTTCTGCATGTTGTTTCGCCTGCTTTAATTCAGATACTCTCTCTTCTGCATGTTGTTTGATAGAATCGTGTATTTTGACGGTATCAGGAACTTCAGCATTAATGGTGTCAGCTCCCGTTATCATTGCTAAAGCTAGTGTGGATATTGCTACTGTTTTTTTCGTACTCATCATTTTGTACCTCTTTTCTTTCATGAGTAATGAACTATTATGTATAAACCTTAAAATATAAATATAATAATACCAGTATAACATTATACCAAATGTTTACAAACAAAACTAGAATAGTAGGTCTATGTGTAATTGGATCTAGTATAGTCATGTGGACATAATGTAGTTCAGTCTTTACAATGGATTTCAAGGAGGAAATGTACCTATGATAAATACGAAACTTCAGGAAGAATTTAACGCATTAACTCTCCCGTAAGAAAGGAAGGTATATATATGACAGAGATATTGAATTTATCTTTATACTTCATTTTGTTTATCCTAATAATATCCATAGTTTGTTTCATCTTATTAGTACTCATGAAGATTTTCGGAAAACAAATGAATAATCGTCGTTCTGTTGAAAAAGAACTAAAAAAACATTCTTCAATAACAGATACGGCAGGACATAAAGACTCAAACATAACTACCAAAGATGCTGAAGCAGATTGGATGAATGCAGTGATGACAACATCTTTTCTTGCTGCAGCTATGAAAAATGCTAATGAAGATTCAAATATCGACCATGATTCAGGAACTAGCAGCGATAGTTCCGATGCAGCAAGCCATAGTGATTCATTCGATGGTGGGGACTCATAGGGTGAATCAGTATGAAGAATACTTAGCTGTGAATGATAACATTCGCTAGTTTTGTATACACTTCATCACCAGGCTTATATTTTGTTATATTTGTACCTACTTTCACTACAATACCTGAAGCATCTAATCCTAAAATAATAGGAAATGAAAAAGGCAATTTCTCTTGTAATTCTCCCTTTCTCGTTTTCCAATCAACTGGATTTATCCCGCATTAACGGACAGTAACACTCCCACCTCAAAATTCAGCGGAAGCGAAGAAGTTAGGTGGGAGATGAACTGTCCGTAAAAGCCCGATTGGTTCAGCTAATAATCAGTGGGGATGGAGAAAACCCCCACTGATTAAAGTTTCACTTTATAGCTGCCGCACAGAATATCAAGAAAATTGCCAACCACTTAGCCTAACTAGGCTAAGCAGTTGGCAGGCCTTTTTGATTCTTTTTTAGTTTAGCGAGAATGCTTTGTGAATAGATGAATTGCTTTTTCAGGTACATAGAATTTTCCATTGCTTTCTACAACGACGCTTCCTAATTCATAATCTTTTCCATCGATACGGATCATATTTTTATTAACAAACAATTGAGCCTTCGCTTTATTGTGTTTTACTACAAGCACTGGGTTTGCTACATCTTTTTTGTCAATTGTTACAGTTGCACCAATTTGTTTAAAGGCTATTTCAGCATCTAAGAATAATTTGTTTGTTAATTCTCCTAAGTGAAAGCCCATTGCTTTGGCCATTGTCTTCACAATGTCCGTATTTTGGACGAAACCGTATGGCTTCCCGGGGCCGTAAGAGTATAAGAATACATCTTCACCCGTATGACCACCTGTTGTAAAGCCGATGTTCGCACGGTTTGCCAATAATTTAGTAAAGATTGGACCTACATCGGCTTTCTTTTGTGCAACTTTTAACTTTTCTTTTTCATCATCAGTTAGGTTATCTAAACCGTAAAGTGCAGCTACCTCTTTAATATTAGATAAATCATCTTTTAGTTTATTTGTAGCACCTTCAAGTGTCATTTTTGCCTTTTTCAGTGGAGCAATGTAGGCAGATACCGGTGTGGTATCATATCCTTTTGTAGTATTTTTATTACCAATGGAAATACCGCTGTTACCATGGTCCGCTAAAGCAATGACCATCGTGTTCCCATCTTTTTTCGCAAACTGTAACGCTTCTGTAACTGCAGCATCAAATGCCAATACATCGCTAATCATCCCGATTGGGTCATTTGCATGTGCTGCCCAATCTGGCTTACTGCCTTCTACAAATAAGAAGAAACCATCTTTATCTTTTGATAATGTTTGAATTGCTTTTCTCGTCATTTGGGAAAGTGTTGGCTGCTCAGGGTTGGTCGCTTCACGATCCATATCGAACGCAAGTGCAGTATTGGAGAACGAGCCCCAAATTTTATCGGATTTGGAGTTTAACAGGGCATCCTTTGTTTCCACAAAGTCGTACCCTTTGTCTTGAATCACTTTTATTAAATCTTCGTTGTCTTGCCGGATTCCACTGCTTGCCGCAGGCTGAAGTACTGCCTTTCCCCCACCTAACACGACTTCTATATTTTGATACACTTGCTGCTCACCAATCACCTCAAAATTTTTGCGAATAACATGGTGAGCAGAAAAACCAGCCGGAGTAGCATGCTGAATTTCCGATGTAGCAATAATTCCTGTTGCGCGGCCAGAATGTTCTGCTCCTTCTAAGACGTTGGCAACTGGACGAAACTTGTCTTCTTCTTTGATTGGTTCTAAGCCAGGTGAATTCACAACAGAAGGTAATACGCCCACGTAGCTTGAATTTGATTTATTTCCTGTCGCTAAAGCTGTTGCTGCCGGCGCAGAATCCGTAATAGCTGATTCTGCCGAATAAGTACGAACACCTCCTGATACGATTTGATCTAGTGCAAGAGGTGCACCTTTATACCATCGAGCCAATGTTGTGGCTGAAGAGCTTGTCCCATCCATAACCATCATAATGACATTTTTGGGTTGCTGCCCTGCTTTTTTTGCCTCAGCTTTTACCTCGTTATCGTTCATCATGCTTCCTGCACCTAATGAACCTAGTGCTACCGTTCCCGCTAATGTTAGTCCCATCATCTTTTTACGAAAATTAGTCATTGTTGTCCCTCCAAAATTTTTCAGCATCCCCAATCTAACATTCGTATGTAAACAAACTGTTTCTTCTTATTTAGTAGTACCCTATTGTCACGAAGCTAACAATAACTCGTTTCCTTTGCAGCCAAGTAGTTGCAAAAGTTTTTAAAGGAATTACTGTTACTGTTTTAACCGAATCTTAATTTTTAATATTATAATGAATACAGGATTACCAGAAAATACAGACAAAGGAGAAACCATATGGATTATATGAAGGATAATTTAATCCCCCTTTTAGAAGAGTTAAAAAAAGAACCAACGAAAGAAAATGTAACCGAAATATTAAAAGAATTCGGCGTACAGTACCCTGAATATTGGGCTAAAGATGAGATAGAAGGTAAAGAAGCTGTTCTTGCCAGCTTTCGTTTTTTAAGGCCATTCCAAGAAATATTGGATATGTATTTATATAATAATGAAAGCTGGGTTCAAAACTCTATTAAGCGTGCGAATGAACAAGCAACACCTGATACAAACAACTTGATTATAAAAGAAATGGTGCAAGCAGGCATACCACCTGAAAAGATAGGATTGTTTGCGTACTGGATAGCTAGATCAGCTATTAACGAGATTCTATATCGTCTATCTGATCCATGCGGTGGAGATTATGATTTACCAAATGAAGGAGAAGAGCTACCCTCTTGGAGACTAGAGGAATATACAGCGCAAAGTGGAAATCCAATGAACGTAGAACGTACAGGACGACTTTTACTTGAATTACATAATATTTTTCCATTCCATAATCCAGGTGAAAAATAAGAAAAAAGACAAACAATTGAATTCTCCCCCCTCTAGCATAATAGCAGGGAATTTTTTGATGATGTAGAAAAAAGTCATATGCTATATTCTTCAACTATGTGAATCGTATAGTGAATCGAATGATTAAGGGTGGGAGTTAATGTGTTAAGAAAACCAAAGAGATTACAACCGGGCGATCGCGTCGCAACAATTAGTCCTTCTTGGGGGGGCGCAGGTGATCCGGAACTGAGATGGCGTTATGAGCAAGGGATAAAAAGGTTAGAAGAAGTTTTTGGTCTTGTGGTTGTACCTATGCCAAATAGTTTGAAAGGCTCTGATTATATTTACGAGAATCCACAAGCTCGTGCGATAGATTTAATGACGGCATTTCAAGATAAAAGTATTAAAGGCATCTTTGCGAATATTGGTGGTACAGATAGTATTCGCTTGCTTCCTTATATTGATTTTGATGTTATACGTGAGAATCCAAAAATTTTTATGGGCTATTCAGATGTGACCATTCCACATTTATTTTGTCATAAAGCAGGCATTTCTTCTTTTTACGGTCCAGCTATTTTAACCGATTTTGCTGAAAACGTTGAAATGGATCCATATACGATTGAAATGGTAAATCGAATCCTTTTTTCAAATGAGACGATTGGCAACATTCAACCCGCTACAGAATGGACAAGTGAGCGTTTAGAATGGATCGAATCGAACAAGAATAAACGGCGGACAATGCAGCAGAATACTGGATATGAACTACTTCAAGGCTCCGGTATCGTACAAGACCGTTTAATTGGAGGTTGTATAGAAGTACTGGAATTCGCAAAAGGAACAGAACTTTGGCCTGAGAAAAAATATTGGGATAACAGCATTCTATTCTTTGAAACATCTGAAGACAAACCAGATCCAACTTATATAAGATATTGGTTACGAAATTATGCGGTGCAAGGCATTTTACAAAACACAAATGGAATCATTTTCGGCAAACCGAAAGACGAGAAATATTATGAAGAATATAAACATGAAATTCTAACAGTTATGAAAGAATATCGTTTAGAAGATTTACCGATTCTTTATAACTTAAATTTTGGTCATACTGAACCTAAGTTTATTTTGCCTTATGGTGTCATGGCAGAGATTGATTGTGAAAGGAAAACATTTTCGATTTTAGAAAGTGGCGTGCAATAACGTAAAATTACCATCAGTAAGGGGGTCACTCCTCCCCTGCTGATGGCTCTCAGGATGTATTCCTATCGAGTTCTATACATGTGAACGAGCACGTTGTCACAGAAGAAATTTTTCTTCCGATAACGTGCTTTTTTATTTACATAATGTTCCTTGGCTTTAGAAAAAGATATAATATAAATCTCATATATACATTACAACTAAAAAAGGAGAGTGCGTGTTGAAAAAACAAACAATAATAATAGGTATTACTGTATACAGCTTATTATGTATGGCATCTATATATACATATACAAAACAAATAGCCAATCCTGTTATGAGTGATGTGGGCAGATTGCTTCCTACAAAGATTAAACGGGTTGAAAATGTGGAAGATGAGCAGACCTTAAAGAAGCTAGTTAAAGATGCAAATGCTTCAGGTGAGAAGATTTCAATTGCGGGAATGCAGCATAGCCAAGGCGGACAGACCTATTATCCAAATGGTACAGTGCTAGATATGAAAGGTTATAACAAAATATTAGAGTTTGATCCAGAGAAGAAGAGAATTCGCGTGCAAAGCGGCGTGACATGGGATGATATTCAAAAGAAAGTAAATCCATATGGTCTTGCTGTTCAAGTGATGCAGTCTCAAAATATTTTTACAGTTGGCGGTTCATTAAGTGTAAATGTACATGGACGTGATATTCGTCATGAAGCACTCATTGATACAGTAGAATCATTTCGATTGTTAATGGCAGATGGTACGGTTAAAAATGTAAGTAGAGAAGAAAATGCTGATTTGTTTCCTTATGTTATTGGAGGTTACGGATTATTCGGTGTGATCTTAGATGTGACGCTTAAGTTAACGGATGACGAACTATATGAAATGCAGACAAAAACGCTAGATTATAAGGAGTATACAGCTTATTTTAAAGAGAAGGTAAAAAAGGACGAGAATGTTCGAATGCACCTAGCGCGTATTTCCGTAGCTCCAACCTCATTTTTAAAAGAAATGTATGTGACAGATTATATTTTAGCAGAGAACCAAAATAAACGGGAAGAATACAGCAAACTAAAGGAAGAAAATATTATTGCTGCACCGAAATTATTCCTTGGATTATCAAGGTATAGTGACTGGGGAAAGAATACGTTTTGGGATATGCAAAGGAACTACATTGAACGCATAAATGGAACATATGAAACTCGAAATAATGTGATGCGATCAGATAGTACGTTTATGGAATACGAAAATCCAAATCGAACAGAGGTTTTACAAGAATATTTCGTACCTATCGATCACTTTACAGCGTATATAGATGATTTGCGAAATGTATTAAACAAAGAAGAATTAAACCTTCTTAACATTACGATCCGTTATGTAGAAAAAAATGAGAATGCGGTTTTATCCTATGCAAAGGATGATATGTTTGCACTTGTGCTTCTTATTAATCAAGGACGTTCTGAGAGTGAAATAAAGAAAACGAAAGCAGTGTTAGGGAAGATGATAGATGTTACTTTAAAGCACAATGGAAGTTATTATTTACCTTATTATTCTTATCCAACAAAGCAGCAACTTAAGAAGGCATATCCACGTATAGAGGAATTCTTTCAAAAAAAGAAAGAGAGTGATCCGCAAGAACGATTTGTAAATTTATTTTATAAGGAGTACAGTGAATGACATATAGAAGATTTGTAACTTCGCAAAGTATAATTATGATGGCCGGTAGTATGGTATTCCCCTTTTACATACTACTGCTTCGGAATGTTGGAGATAGTTTCTCTCAATTTGGTTGGGCATATGGCTTATTTGCGTTAACTTCCGCTTTAGTCTATCCACTAATCGGAAAGATCTCTGACAAATTTGGAGATAAAAAACTATTAATTGTATACGCTTGGTCCATGGCGGTATTAATGCTCTTTTTTCCCATTGCTACAGAAGTTTGGCATGTTTACATTCTGCAAATTATAATGGGCTGCTTAGGTGCTGTACAACGAAACACAGAAAAAACATCACTTGCCCGAAAAGTAGAAAGTAAAGAAGCAGGCTATGAAATAGGAAAATACCACGTATGGACTTCAATTGGTGGTGCAGTAGCTGTCATTGCAACAGGGTATCTAGTAGATTTTTTAACGATTGGTACCATTTTTTATATTGCTTCCGTTTTATATATGGTGAGCGGTATTGTAATAGGAAGGCAGCATAAGTAGACAGTAATCTATCTACTAAATAGTGCTTTTTTCAGTATTCACTTGGACAATTAATAAAAAAGAGCATTAGCACTGCTCTTTTTTGTGGTTCTAGTGCAAGAATTTTATCAGTTTGAACTAGTCTGTTTTTAGCCCCTCCATAAACTTCTCAAACTCCTTCAAAAACCGCAGCTTCATCATCCCAACAAGTTCATTTCAGTGCTTTGCTATCTGAATTTCTGTTATATCTTTATACTCCGTCTCCTTATCATAATAATCATCCCGATACATAATCACACCCGCATTCTGCTCAATCTGCCCTTTCTCCCTTAGATCAGACCAAAGCAGACGCTTATCTTGACGCGACTCTACCCCGTGGGACAATTGCGACAGCACTACGACGCATACGTTTAAATCACGTGCTAGCAGTTTACGGGAAACCTCACCCATTTCTTGAAACACGTTTCCTCTATTGGTCGAATCACCTGTAATAAGCTGCAAATAATCAATACTAATAACTAGAAATTGAAGAACTTAAAGTACTTTCAAAAATAGCGAATTGTTATGGTAATATTTCCAATGTATAATTATGGTATTGTTTGTTTTTATGAAAAAAATATGGGGGAATTTTTAATGAAAAAAATCATACTAGGGACACTTACAACTTTCTTTTTATTGGCTGGATGTAATAATTCTACTGAAAGTAAACCAGTCGATACAAAAAAGATTGCGGCAGAAGAAACAACTAAATCTACAAAAAATGAGGATAAACAGGATACCAATCCGAAAAAAACTGAAGAAGTTTTATCACCTACCAATCAGAGCACAAAGGATTTCATCACACCATTATTAGTAAAATCAGAAACACCTGCTGATATTATGACAATACAAATGCAAGAAGATAAGAAACAAAAATTTGAGGAAATTACGAAAAAAACGCAAGCGAGTATTCGGAAAAATTATGATTGGTACATGGAATATTTAAAAACTGTACAACCTGGAGAAAGATTACCTTACCATGAAAATATGGGAATTACACAAGAAGAATATGAATTCTTCTTATCATCTGATCAATATATGAAACTTGTTAAAGGACAAGAAGGGAAAATTCACTTCAAAAAAATCAGTGACAATGTATACGAGATTCAAACGAGTTCTCCAATCAAATTATTAAACAAAGTTCAAATTGATTTTGCTAGCAATACATTAAAAACAGAGTTTGGTACACTAAATTACGATGATAAAATTGAAGCTGCTGATGGTCAAAAAATAACTGGTAGATGGAATGGTGAACAGTGGCGACTAAGCAATGATAACTTCAATGTAAAGTATGCAATTGGTCAGCTGGAAGACTCTAAGAAAACAATTATTTACATAACAGCAAAAGGTCTTTTAGATGGTAAAACAATCAATCAAGAGCAAGTGATCGAATTTAAAGCTCAATAATTCATACGATAAAAAGGATAGATAGTGGTAGAACATTCTACTGCATCTATCTTTTTTATCTTATAAATTAAAAAATATTAATCAAAGTATACCTTTTATTCAGGATATCTACAGCAACAATACTTTTAATCTGTATTTATAGGGGGAGCACTCCATGCCTATCAAACTAAGAAAATAAGTTACCTCAAAACAAAAATTCACTCCATCACAGTGGTCTATGAGAACTATATAAATATGATAGATATAGGGATAACGACGCTTATGCGCCTACGGATAAACAATCAGAATCATCAAATAATTTATACCTATACAAAAGACGATTCCGTAATCAGAAAGGTTTCAGACTTATCCCTCCATATGAAGAAAGAACTAGGTTCATGACAACCCCGTCCCAAATTCCCTCTCATTTACTTTTGTTTTGTATATCGAATCGTTTGAAAAGATTCTGGATCAAACAACTGGATTTTCCCCTCACCAAAGTTCTGAATTTTTAAGTTGTCATTCTATGATAATGATAGTGCCATTCAAAATATTTCTTATTTTCCTGATTCCAATAAAAACACTTTCTACCGTTTATTTTCGTAAGTTCATTTAGTAAATCTGTTTTACAATTTTTTCAGAGTTCATATCCTCTATGCAATCTACATATCCTAACGAATTCACAGTAATATATCCTTCATCGAACCATGCATCACAAGCCTTGCACATAGGTACAACAACGTTTACATCCTGTCTCTCTCGAATGTCACATTCTAAATGTTTCTTTATATAGGTTGCTGTCAATCCTTTTAAGGGAAAATGCCTTCCGCAAATGCCCAGCTCGTTTTCCCCCAGCCCTCTATCGTATAATGAAGCGGCTTTTACGAATGTTTTTCTATAAGATGAATTTGAAAATATCCGATTCTGTTATATCTAACATCCTCGTTTTTTCTTTACATGTTCGAGAAGATTCAACTTTGATCTCTTACTATATAAACTCCTATGAAATCCGATCCCTTATTTTTATTTCCTTCCAGAATATATTTCTCCATCTCCTAGTTAAATACCGCCCAAGGTTTATGCAGGGTTTTTCAATAAATAGATACCCCAATGAAGATAGTAAAAAAGAAAGAGAAAAGGAAAGAAACACTATTAATATGGTAGGTAGTTTATCATAAAATAAATACATAACTGAGAATAAGGAAACAAGATGATATAAATAAAGACTATAAGAAATCTTTCCAAGAAAAATAAATACCTTTTTTCTTAATAACGCACTAAATGTCCATGAAGCGACACTCATAATCATTACTATACAAACCCCAAATGAGACAACGTAGTCTCTCAATACATAATTGTTCAAAAAATCCACTTCGCCAATCATTCCTTCGTACATAAAACAAATAATTGCAATTAGCAGTAATGCAATTTTCACCATTTTATTCATATTTAAAACATAATGGAAAATAAAATAACGATACTTCGCTAATAGAGCTCCCATAAAAAAAAGAGTGATGTAGTGAAAACTTAAAAAACTACTAGTTATGCTTCCACTAGGATTAAACAAATACAAACCCATAGTCGAAGAAAAACTTAGAACAATAAACCACAATAAGGAATATCTGAGCCTTTTGCGTATAAAAAAGAAAGTCAGAAATGGAAATATAATCGAAATTCTCATTTCATGAACAAGAGACCATATAACATTGTTATATGCGTCTGTGTTATACTCACCGATAAAAACAAGATGTTGTAATAATAAAGCTGGTGTATCTGCAGTGGTCCATGATTTACTAAACCAATCACTAATAAATGGCATATCATTATGACTAAAAAGCATTTTAGCAATAATAGAAATGCTGATTGCTACTAAATATGGTATATAAATTCGGCAAATCCGTTTTATTATGTATGTATCATAATGAAATTTCTCATTATTAATAGATAAATACAAAACAAAACCACTCAATACAAAAAAGAGAATAACAGATTCGTTGCCGCTACTAAAAAAAAGACGTAAAGGAGTTTCCTTGAATAAATAAATTATGAAGGGACTGTTTAACTCATACTGATAATTTTCATACGCAGGCAATAGCATCATATGATGCCCGATTATTACAAGAAGTGCTGCTAATCCTCTTAGAGAGTCAAACTCCTCATATCTTTTCATCATATTACACCTACTAAAAAGATTTTTATTAAAATACAAGGTGACTTCAATCTTGTTGTTTACAGAATTATAATGTTACTTACAGTTGCAGGAGAATAATGGAGTTCTAAAATGCGTTCTATATACTCATTTCACTTTGATACATACGAATACTAGCCATCCATTTCTACGATGATATGGAGCGAATGATTGCGTTTGAAAGGCTCCGTTTTGATCACATGGAACAGATAAAGCTTATATTTCCCCATATTTTGTATCGATTGTTCGTTGGTAGCAATCGTTTCGACTATTCGCTACGTCTTCCTACTTACGCGAAAGAAATTGGCAAATCTACTCTTTCTTTTAAGAATTGTGATACTTTTCTCTAGTTGCTTATATAAATGCACTTTCATTCATTAAGGGGGGCAAACTTAAAAATCTCTTGTATTTTCCCTATTCACAAGACAAGTATATTTACACAAAATATTTTATGCTACCAAATATAACATGTATTGGTAAAAAATGAAAATACGGAATGATTATTCTTTAATAGGCAGCTAAAAAAGAATTCCATAAAGAATAAGGGATTCTTTTTTATTTCGAACATTCATTTAATCCACGCTAAAAAGGTAAACATGGAAAAGCAAAAGTTTCTTAGCTATCGCATTCTATTCCTATATTAATTCAAATGGATTTTTTAATATTCTTTCTGCACTATTACATACTGAAAGTAAAGGTGGAAATCTTAAAGTATTAAAATCCATTTCCTTATTATGTTCATGTAGTGAGCAGAATTATAAGGAAATGGATTCTACATATTTTCAAATAAAGTGAAACTTTAATCAGTGGGGGTTTTCTTCATCCCTACTAATTATTAGCCCGACCAATCGGGCTTTTACGGGCAGGATCCCCCACCTATCTTCTTTGCTTTTGCTGAATTTTGAGGTGGGGGTCTTACTGCCTGTTAATGCGGGATAAACAGAGAAAGTTTTTGAGGTAAGAGTATTATTTCTTATAAATAGCGAGGTAAATTGAGTTGATGCATTATATATATGTGATCAAGTATTACACATATCTCACCTAGCTGTTAAGATATCAAGCCTATATCACGGTATGCTTTTCACGATATTGTCTAGGAGTCATGTTACATATTTTTTTGAAAACTCTTGTGAAATAACTTTGATCATAAAAGTTAAGCCAAGCACAAATATCTGATAATGGATATGTAGTTAATGTTAATAGTTTTTTTGCTTCTTCTACTCGTTCCCTTTGAATATATTCACTTAAAGGAATTCCTACTTCTTTTTTAAACAATTTAGATAAATAAGTAGGATTAATGTCAAGCAACGTAGCGAGATTATTGAGAGATATTTCATGGTAAATGTTTTTTCTAATATGATTTAAACATGTAGTAATTGTATTCGAATATCTTTGAATACTATATTCTTTAACACGATCAGCAAAAGCACATAAAGCGTCCTCAATTAATCTATTGACCGAATACATGTTATCTAGTTGTTCAATGGTCTCCATATAGAGAGAACTAAGCGAAAAAGCAATTTCTGGCGGGAGATTCCCCTCTATTGCATAACGAGTAGCTAAAGTAATGGCCATTATTCCATTATTTTTTTGATTTCTTAGTTGATTTCTTTTTGATGAAATTACAGCGTCTTCTTGCGGAAATGCATATGCATATTTTATTAATTTTTCTTTGTCCCCTTCTTTAATGCTTGTGAAAATTTTCCGTTCCAATGATATATCATAATGATCAGAATTATTTTGACGCCGGGCTGAAATATATAAATCAGGATTCGCAATTTCATAGGAGGTTTTCTCCAATAATTTATTTTCTCTCCAAACAGCACCTACATCTAACTTTTCTTTAAAAATTATGTAATGTAATAAAATTCCTATATCAATTAAAGTTATTTTTTTTATCACAGGTATGGAATGATAGTATTCAATTCCATCTTGTATTCTAACATTTCCCCCAAATTCATTCATAAGTCTAATGGCCATATCTTCTGATACCTTGGGATATGTTGAGGGTCCAATAACAAAGGTTCCTTTTATATATTCATGATCTACTATGTGAATAAAAACGAAATTTTCTAGATAACTGTTCCCTCTCATAAGCGGAAAATCATAGAGATCATTTTCCTGAAAAATTTCACTAAGTTGTTCTTCCTTAGAAGAATAAAAAGGACTGCAAATATCATTAAAAGTAGATTTATATAAGATTTTTTCATCTGTAGATAAAAATTGAATAGATACTTGAAATGTTTTATATAAAATATCACACAAATATTGTATATCCATAGAATGATTCATTATATTCTCCTTTTAACTAGATAAGATTATAAAGCTTCATATAAAAACCAAACATTTTAATTCATACATTTATGGATTTATAAATAAATTTGCGGAAAGTTAAATATACCCAAAAATTACTAGTATTTTCAATAAAACACAA
Source organism: Bacillus cereus group sp. N21 (assembly GCF_016483395.1). NCBI lineage: Bacteria > Bacillati > Bacillota > Bacilli > Caryophanales > Bacillaceae > Bacillus > Bacillus cereus group sp. N21. The sequence continues at coordinate 168,036 of NZ_JAEHBX010000003.1, read as the reverse complement.
TTTATATCAAAATATTACCATAAATATTCAGAAAAAACACTTATTATTTAGATTTATAAGAACAATAGCATAATGATCGACTTCTTTATTTAAGTAGCCATTTGATTAATTTATTTGTTATGTACACCTTTTTTGTAGTCATAGAAATTTCAAAAAACATACTCACATATACCCCCTTGGCACTCTTAGCTTGATGACGATGTGGCTATGCCCTACATAGTAAAAATTTAGGAAGAAGCATTCTGTTCAATTTTTGTTCAGATGCTAGGTTTATAATTTTTTCACCCTAGTATAAATGTTATAAGGACCTTTTCAAAATCAAAGGTGATAATTCCCATTCGGAAAATCACGCCAAAACTCTACTATTAAATTGAAAAAGTGGTGAACTAGATGAATGAAAAAGTAAAAATAAAAGAGTTTATGCAAGTTTTAAAAAGGCGATTCTTAATTATTATACTTACGACAATTTGTACTAGCGGGTTCATTATTATTTCAGCCATGTACCTTATGAAACCGATTTATCAGTACTCCACCCAAGTTCTTGCTGGATCTTTAGGCGTAGAAAAAGAGGAAAATCCAGTAAATAGAGTACAAGATAACAAACAGCTAGCTCTTTCATATATGGATATCATAAAAAGCCCATATATCATGATAGGTGTAAAAGAAGAGTTAAAGCTAACTCGTTCAAGCTATGATTTGCTTCAACAGGTTTCCGTTACTAATAGAAATGATTCACAGATTATTACGATTTCAGTGAAAGACTCTAATCCACAATTAGCTAAAAAAATTGCACAATCTGTCGCAAAGCAATCCATATCTAAATTTAAAGACTATGCAAATGTAAACCGCCTTAATATTCTTAATGATTCCGGGGTAACGGAAGAAGCCGAACTACTTTTTCCAAAACCCAAATTCATTATAGCCATTTCAATCATAATTAGCTTTTTTGTCGGAATTGGCTTGGCAATTCTACGAGAACACTTTGATGATTCAACTTACAACAATCGAGAACTCGAACATCTTGGACTCCCATTATTAGGAAGAGTAAACTTAAATACCAAAAAAAGAAACAACAAGCAAAAAACAGCTTATAAAAGCTTATCTTCAATGAAACAAGGTGAACATAATGACCATCAAATTTAAGAGGAAATATTTCTTTAATCCATACGATATCACCATCAAAGAACGATTTTATAGCATATGTAACCATATTGAACCGAACCTTCAAAAGGAAAAACCAATATTAATGATTACTTCACTTGCACAAACACAAAATATAACCAATGCTACTGCTTATTTGGCCCTAGCTTTTTCAGAACAACGAAAACGAGTGTTGGTAGTGGATGCGAATCTGCGTCAACCTTCTTTACATCATGTGTTTAATATCGATCATTCATTTGGCCTAACCACCTTACTCCTAAGAGAGCAAAATAAGGATACTACAATAAAAATAACGGATTATCTATCTTGTTTATCTACAGGTGAAGATCTTTATGAGCCAGTGACATTGTTAACATTAGAGACCTTCCCAATCCTAATTGAGGAGTGGAAAGAGCATTTTGATATCATTCTGTTTCACACATCCGATTTCCTAAACACACCAGATGCACAAATCCTCGCGAAACATTGTGATGGCATTGTTTTAGTGATACAGGAAGGCCGTGATAAGTTAGATAAGATTACGAATGTAAAAAAACAACTAGAACATAGCAACCATGAAATAATCGGTACAGTCATTATTTCATAAAGGGGGGTAACTTTTGGACCCAAAAATAAAGATTGATAGACAGGTAGAAATACAAGTAAAACCTCTATCAACTTCATCCTACCTTCTTGTTAAACGACTTATAGATTTTGTTTTTTCGCTTTTCATGCTGTTACTTTTATCGCCCATTTTAGTTCTTTTTTGCATCCTTATCCCAATCGAATCAACTGGTTCTCCCTTCTTTTATCAACGGCGTCTAGGAAAAAACGGAAAAGATTTCAAATTAATAAAGTTACGCTCCATGTTTTTAGATGCTGAAAAAAACGGTCCTCAGTGGGCAAGTAAAGAGGACCCCAGGGTTACAAGAATAGGTACATTTATAAGAAAAACTAGAATTGATGAAATCCCTCAAGTTATTAACGTGTTAAAAGGAGATATGTCACTCATTGGCCCTAGACCTGAAAGAGAATATTTCTATAAAAGGTTTGATAAGTCATTGCCTAATTTTAAACATCGTTTACTTGTAACGCCTGGAATAACAGGATTGGCGCAAGTGAATGGTGGATATGATTTAACTCCCGAAGAAAAATTAGCATTCGACTTATACTATATCCAGCATAGATCATTCGCTATGGAAATCAAGATTTTATGTCGAACATTGGCCATTGTATTTACTGGAAATGGAGCTAGATAAATATTGAAGGGAAGAATAAAAAATGAAGAAAGTGCTAGTAACGGGGGGCTTCGGATTTATCGGATTCCATATTGTAGACAAATTAATTCATAATCATTATGAAGTGGCTGTGTATGATAACTTATCCACCTGATCCGTAAATAATGTTCATTCGAAAAGTATAGCTTTCTTTGATAATGTAGAAGATGAAAGATCATTAGAAAAAGCGATAGAAGCGTTTAAACCTGACTTTGTAGTTCACCAAGCTGCGCAAATTAGTGTACAAAATGTTTCCCCCATTTACCAACCTGCAAAAGACGGTGACGTCAAAGAAAGTTTGCTCTGCAATAAAAAGCGCATTCAAAAATTAGGCTGGCAACCTATATATGCATTGGAAAAAGGTCTTGCGAATACATATGATTATTACCTTAAGCAAAAAGACGCTATTTTACCTAGTGGAAAAGAACCTACATCTGTACTTAAGTGACTTTACAGTTGTAAATTGGGAGAGAAATAAGTGAATAAGAAAACAAACTCAATTATTAAAAATATATTCCACTTACTTTACAGCACGATTTTAGCTAATGTTTTAAATGCAAGTACGCTCATACTATTGGCAAATTACTTTAACTCAAAGAACTATGGAATATTTAGTGTAGCACTAGCTCTTTCCATGGTCATGCATTTTTTTACAGATTTAGGAATCAGTAATACGTTCCTTCGAGAAGGAGCAAAAAAGGAAAACCCAGGCACTACATTTTTTTCTTATATAAAAGTTCGAGTAGTATGTTTACTTTTAACATTTGTTATTTTTTCTTTCGGTATCCACGTCTTTTATCATGAACAACAAATTCTTTATATGATGTATAGTTTAATGATTCCTTTAATCATCGGCCTAGTGCTGCAAAGCATAGGCATAACCTACTTTCAATTATCTGAAAGAATGCAATTTATTGCATCCATAAAAATCTTCTCAGCCATTGTATTAGTCACATTAACCATTTTGTGTATAAGCTTAAAAGTGGATATACATGTAACAGCTTTTTTATATGGTTTTTCTTATTTAGCTGGAGGCATTTACTGCCTGTATTTACTCAGAAAAAACATGGAATTCAAATGGAAAGTCCCTTTTCAAAAAGAATTATTGATCAATATTAGCCCGTTCTTAATTAGTGGGTTATTTATTATATTAACTCCTCAACTAGGTCCATTAGTATTAGAAAAAACACTTCCCTTAGGGCTTGTTGGGCTCTTTGCAGTAGCTTACCGAATCCCCTCAGCTCTCTATCAAATACCCGGGGTTATTGCAGGTGCATTTTTCCCACTGTTATTTAAGCATCATAGTCATGGGGAGGTAAAGAAACATACAGAATTAAATATCCTGCAAATGAAATTTATGTCCTTGATTGGGATGTGTATGACAATAACTTTATTCTATTTATCCCCCTATCTGATCACGATTTTATTTGGAGATAAATGGGGATTTGCGGTTCAACCTTTAAAAATATTGTCCTTTATTATTGTCTTACAAGGATTTAACATTGCCATCGCTGATGGTCTCACAACAAGAGGAATGCAAAATCGCCGTACTATTGTTCAGTTTATAACCATCTCTATTGGCTTAGTGTCTTTTTATTATCTGAGTGTTACTTATGCAATAGCGGGGGCAGCTTTTTCTGTTTTAACGATGGAAATCGTATCATTTATTGGTTATATATTAGCAAATCCAATCAGAAAAACAGTATTAACCAAAGTCGTTATTCCATACGGATCCTACTTTTCGATAAGTTTTATCCTATTACACTACTTATTATATAAGTTTCCTTTTATAGCCATGTTCTCTACCATTATCTTAATGTCTACGATGGTTTTATTATTTGATCAAGCTACTCGGAACTTGATTAAAAATTTTATAAGAAAGAAAAAACAACAGAATATCAACCATTTAAAAGACGGGAGACAACGAGGGAATGGAAAGATTACAAATTAAAAGAAATACTTCTACTTTAGAAGTCTTTCTTTTGTTATTTTTTATTACACTTAGTAAATATAATTTGTCCATCGGTTTTTCATTAAAAATTTACATGATTTTTTTAGCCATTTTTTTCTGTATTTATTTTCGAGACTTTTACTTTCGTCCCCTTTATCATTATGAAATTTTATTGCTTTTATTTTATTTTACCTATTGTCTAAGTGGTGCTTTTTCACAGTATCCAGAATCAAGTATTCGCGTCATTCTAGGAGTAATCCTTGTCCTTATCTGCTATTTCATCATGAGATATATGCTGGAGCAAGCTTCAATTCGTGCTATTGAAGCTTCCATTGCAAATGTCGGGATACTATTTAACATGATTAGTTTGTTATTGTACATAATTGGACTACAAATAACCGGGGGATCCCCAACAGGCGTTGAGATTACTTCTTACGGATTATTATTAGATAGAGATTATCCAAGGTTAATTGGACTACTTGATGATCCAAACATCTTCATTTTTTATAATACATTGTTTTTTTCGTTTTATTTAACACACTTAAAAGGATTTAAAAACTCCTTTGGATTTATCTTATGTATAATTACCAACCTTCTTACCTTTTCTCGAGGCGGTATTGTTGCCCTAATACTCGTTATCATTTTGTATATAATATTAGCGGATTTTCTAAAAAAGGTAAAAATGATACTTGTTGCTCTGTTATGCCTAGTTGTAATCTACGCCGCATGTTCTTTCATTCAGATTGATTTAAACCAGATCATTTCCAGCCGTATCAATGACTTTTCTTCTGATAAAGGAAGTGGTCGATTCGAATTATGGAAACAGGCGATTAACTATTTTATGTCTCATCCCCTTTTGGGAATCGGTGCCTTTAATTTCTCGGATTATTACGCATTTGAACATAATGAAAAACTATATGTTCATAATACATATCTAGAAATCTTAGTAGAGGCTGGAATTATTGGTTTTCTTTTTTACTTTTCTTTTTTATTACTGTTCATTATCAAGCTCTTTAGAACTAAATTGCATATTGAAAAACCTTTTATTATTCTTACACTTTTTGCTTTTTTATTGCAGATGGTATCCCTTTCTCTCATGATTAATGAAGCGCTTTTCTCCTTTTTAGCAATTACTTTAAAATATATTTCTGTATATGAAAGAAAAGAGGCTGATTTTTATGATATACACCAAAAAAGATAGCGAATCATTGGTTTCCGTTATAACCCCCTCGTATAACAGTTCTCCATTTATAAAAGAAACCATTGAATCTGTTCAGGCCCAATCATATGCTAACTGGGAAATGATTATCGTTGATGATAAGTCGAAAGATGACTCCGTTCATGTCATCAAACAATATATAGAAAAAGACCCACGAATTAAACTTATTACTTTAACTCAAAACGCTGGTGCTGCTAGAGCTAGAAATATAGCATTAAAAGAAGCTCAAGGAGATTATATTGCCTTTTTAGACAGCGATGATCTCTGGTTACCTACCAAACTAGAAGAACAAGTCGCTTTTATGCAAAAAGATAATCTTGCTTTTTCTTTTACCTCTTATTCTTTAATTGACGAACAAGGAAATTCAATGAATATTAAAGTTAATGCACCGAAAGTTGTAGATTATAAATATCTGCTGGGAAATACGACGATTGGCTGTTTAACCGTGATGTTAGATAGGCATCAATTTAAACAAATTGAAATGCCCGTTATCCAGCCTGAAGATACTGCCCTATGGTTAGCATTATTACGGCTAGGATATCAAGCCTATGGCTTACAAAAGATTTTATCTAAATATCGTATTGTAAGTAACTCTACTTCAAGGAATAAATTAAAAGCTGCCTACCGATATTGGAAACTCTTACGAAACCAAGAAAAGTTAAACTTTGTAAAAACCAACTTTTATTTTAGTCAATATGCCTATCATGCATACAAGAAAAACAGAGGAGACCGACCTCCTTCTATGACCAGTGGGGGGAAATAAAAATGAACAATATTCTACTATTAACCGATAAACTCATAACAGGTGGCGCTGAGATGTATTTTTGCAAATTAGAAAACCATCTCAAAGATGAAAATATGACGTTTTATTCAGCAGCTGCCACAGGTGAGTTGTATCATCAAATTCATAATAAGCATCATTTTATTCCTTTAAGTTTAAAAAATCATCCTGCTAACCTCTATACATTAAGTAAACAAGTGATGAAATTGGACATTGATGTTATCCATGCAAATAGTTTCAGAATGTTACTGTATTCTATCGTAATTAAAAAAATCACGAAAAAAAGAATTAAGCTCATTTATACAAAACATAATGTTACAATACTTGAAAAAAAGTTTCCCGCGCTATTTAAAAAAGTGTTAAATCAACATGTTAATCAGATTATCGCCGTGAGTAACTTCGAGAAAGAGAGATTACTGCAATTGGGTATAAGAAAAGACCTTATCCGAACGATTTACAATGGTGTTGATGTAAAACATTTTTCTTTTCAACAAATACAACCTAAAGAAACCCTCAATATAGGAATTTTAGCCCGATTATCAAAAGAGAAAAACCATGAACTTTTTTTAAAAATTGCAAATGAGTTAAAAGATGTACGTAACGTAATGTTTTATATTGCTGGAGATGGACCTGAACGGGACTTTATTGAAAAAATGATTCGTGATTTCAAGTTAAATCATAAGGTGACGCTTTTAGGTAATACATCTAATCCATATGAATTTATTTGCAGTATGGACTTGCTGCTTCTAACGTCCCTAAGAGAAGTGTTTCCAATGGTAGTCCTTGAAGCAATGGCTTCTGGAACACCTATTATTTCTGTAGATGTTGGTGGTATCCAAGAAGCCATTATAGATGATGAAACCGGAATTCTCATTTCCCATCATTCTGAAAAAGAATTTGCAAAGAAAATCCAGTTACTTCATGACAATCAAGACTTAAGAAAATGTTTAGGCAAAGCGGCAAGAGAAAAAGTAGAAAAATCCTTTTCCCTCTCAAACATGATTCATTCTACGCTTGAAACCTATCAATATTAAAAAACAAACGAGGGCATCGTTTGTTTTTTTCTTTTATATATATGCTTTTTTTCAAACATGCATACTATATAATATCCCACATATAAGGAGTGTTATAAGTTGACAGAACCTCTTAATTTTGCTGAAGACTGCCAAAATCAAAGTGTTGTTAATATTGATTGTTTTGGTGCCAGTCCAGATTTACTCGATAATTCCCAAGCTATTCAAGAAGCCATTAATTATTGCGCGGCCAACAGTTATTCCAAAGTTGTTATCACCGGGAAGAAACAATATACTATATCCTCTCCTATTGTTATTAAGTCAAATGTACATCTTGAAATGGATCTCACTGTGACATTAATCGTCAAAGGGAATTTCCAAGTGTTTGAACTTCAAAAAAACACTTCAATCTCTGGTGGTTCGATTGAAATCGTGGATAATAGTTTTAACTCATCCGTTCTTTATCTTTCTGGTGCCCAACAAATAGAAATTCCTAATCATACTTCTATATCAAATATCAATATTATAAACCGTACAACAACTTACCAAGGTATTGCAATTCATTTATCCTGTAAAAAGGCATGGGACTTCATAAGTTTCTTTCAGGCATACTCAATCCAAATCACAAACTTTAATACGGCTATCTATTTAAAAACAGAAAAGCTTGAGGATTTAAACAATCCTTGTTGGATTAATGCAAACTCCTTCCATTCTATTTTTATAGATGGTTGTCAGTATGGTATCGAGATTATAGGAAATAGTGCATTACCTTACGAAATTTCAGGGAACACCTTTGCGGGAATCCAAGTTCAATGCCGGAAACAAACAAAAAAGGTAATCCGATGTTCAGGCGCCTATAATATGTTTGAAGGAGTGATATGGGACGTCTTTCGTATGGATGCTCCTCCCCTCGTTATCGAATTCTCTTCCATTTCTCATCATAACTACCTATTCTCAAATCAAGTTTCCACATCTATTCTCGATCGTGGCCTATACAATCGGTGTACCTCACCACATGAAGAATCCCTTCCTATATATCCTCCTCTTGCATTAGGAAAAGCACATCTAGTTGGGAATCAAGATGATATATTAGTAAATGCAAATGTCCGCTACGCAGTGCGCCAACTTTCTGGAAAAGCCCCCTATGGAGGACATATTAATAATTGTTTTAACTTACTCGATGAGCAAAGTGTAAATTACGTGGATGTTCCTAGCACTCAGCCAATTGTAATCGAGTTAGATTTTTCTAAGCAGCCTATTAACATGCTTAATTGCATCGGTATCTATTTTGGATGGAATGAAAGCCCAAGTCGTATTTTAATTGAATATCAACAGAGCCTAAATGGACCATGGGAGGTGGCTAAAGATCTCCAGTTTAATGTCGGAGACACTGTGATTTCAGAAGTAAGGTCAGCTATGCTGTATAAAGTTAAACTAACACTAAGCGGATATACACAAGATCACAAACGTTTTCGGATAAATCGAATATTCGCAAAATCATCTTTACAGCATGGCTCCTCATGGTTGCCAACTACTGGTGGCACATTATATGGAGATTTAGAATTTCAAAAAGGGAATGCTGTGACGTTGACTTCTCCAAATGGAACAAAATGGAGATTGAGTATAAATGATCAAGGGCAAATTAGCACATCTAAACTATGAAAATAGTACAAATTAAGATTCATTTACTCCCATTAGTAAATATTAAAATGCTCCCCTTCGATATCTTCAAATGTTAACGATTCAAAAAACTTTGCGTAACTATCACCTCTTATACCAAAGACACGAAATACTCTAACAATTCAACTTATACGTAATAATTGTCCCCGTCTCTACATGAATCTAGGGGGCTCCTCCTAAAAAAGCAATGTCCGATTGAGAGAACTTACAGTTACTGTTTCACTTTATTTGCTTGTCCCCTATCAGAGATTCTGCTCGTAGGCACAGAAGAAATATCAATGGTCGTATCCATACTCTTATCCGTAAGCTCAACAATCGTGTTTCCATGATTGATTTGGTTCAAATCCCACAGCATCCCATGAAACTCATTATGTTGCCCGCTCACCTTCAAAACACTTTTTGTTTTACTTGAAGGTTGTATCTGTAAATTGGTAAATTGATTCCCACTAGCCTCATTCGGTATCGTTGAATGACTATCCATGTAAATCATGTTTACACAATCCTCTAAAGAAAAATTCAGAAACCGATTAGCATTTATCCAAGCATATCCAGAATTCGGTTTATCCACTTTTAACTTTACTCCATTCTTCATTCCTACTACCTTAACGTTTTCGAAGTTAACAAAAGAAATCTCATGTTCTCTTCCACCAGCGTATAACGATATCCCTGTCCCCTTGTTCGTTTCAGACCAATTGATGATATTTATATCCTTTATATGTGTTTTGTTCCAAGTGTTATAATATTTATGTTTACCATCTAAATAGATCACTTCCGAGTTAAAATTCGCATCATCAATGGCAATATAGGCCCCTTCAATTGAAGCATTCTTCTCAAGTTCAATCACCCTGAAGTCACCGTCAACAATAAACTGGGTTCCATACCCGAATAACAACTTAACACCTTGCTTCACAACGATAGGTGAAGTAATCTTGTACTTTTTGTCATCAAGCAAAACAGTCTTTATTTTAGTATCCTTTGCTTTATTAATAGCTGATTGAATTTTATCAGAATCATTTGTCCCTTTAAAATCCTCAACATATATCTTCTCTTTTCGATCTGAATTAGAATGATTCTGATAGTAAAAAAGAAAAATAATTAGCACTATACCTACGATTAAACCAATCATTTTTTTCATCGTACTCATCCCCATATTTAGCTTCCTTTCTTCGGTCCGTTATATATGAATACTCTATTGTTGTCTTCAATAGCTTCAAGTATTAACACTGTCATGAAGCGAGATTAAAAGATAAAAAGACCACCATACATTCTTTATGAACTGATATGATCTCACCTAAGCAGGAAGTATAAAAATCCACCTTTTTATAAAGTAGCTTTTAAACTTTATTTATAAGGGATATTTTACCAAAAAGAGAATAATTGGGTTTTAAACCATTATTTATATTACCTCTTTTATTTTCTTGCAGATAGATGTTTTTTGCAAGCAAAAGGTGTATAGGCTTACCATTTTCTTTTCCTTAAAGATTTACGTCCGAAGTATCAGCAGAAAACATATGGCTCAACCGATCACTTTCTCTTGTAAATGCAATAATCTGAGCATGGTGGACCAACTAGTTCACCATATATGCTAGATAAAGTGAAACTTTAATCAGCCCGACCAATCAGGCTTTTACGGGCAGTTAATGCGGGATAAAAGATATCATTTCAATAAAAAGACACTCGATGAAGTGTCTTTTTTGTATTCCTAATATAGACCTCAATTCGATTACATTACCTAATGCTTGAAGAAATTTTAATTAGCAACCTCTTAATCTTATCTAAACTGTTTGAAAAAAGAATCAAGATTATTTTAGGTGTGGAACTCACCAGACTATTTTTAACCATCCTCCAAAAACCTCCCAAACTCCTTCAAAAACCGTAACCTCATCATCCCAACAGGACCATTCCGATGCTTCGCTATCTGAATTTCTGTTATATCTTTATGCTCCGTCTCCTTTTCATAATAATCCTCCCGATACATAAGCATAATGACATCCGCATCCTGCTCAATTTGCCCTGTCTCCCTTAAATCAGACAAAAGCGGACGCTTATCTTGACGCGACTCCACCCCACGAGACAATTGCGACAGCGCTACGACGCACACATTTAAATCGCGTGCTAGTAACTTCAGCTTACGGGGAATTTCACTCATTTCTTGAAACCTATTTCCCCGATATTTCGAATCTCCTGTAATGAGCTGCAAGTAATCAATAATCACAAGCAATTTTTTATCTGCATACTTCCGTTTCAGCTTCCGCACTTGCACCCAAATCTCCTGCGTTGTAACGCCTGCCTTATCATAAATCTCTAGCGGCAGATCCCCAATTTCTGCAAATGCCCGGCTCGTTTTCCCCCAGTCCTCTATCGTAAAACGATGCTTCGGGTTTTTCAGCCTTTTCCCAGATACTTCACCCAAGCAAGAAACCATTCGTTTCAATAGTTGCTTGTTGCTCATCTCCAGAGAAAACAACCCAACTGCCGTACCCGATTTTGCCGCATGAAGCGCAATGTTTAAGGCAAATGCCGTCTTTCCCATCGAAGGCCGTGCCCCAATCACAACAAAATCCCCTTCCTGCAGACCACACGTCATCTTATTTAAAGCTGAAAAACCTGTCTCAATACCAGTAAGTTCTTCTGTATCTTGATGAAGCTCTTCATAAAGATCGACTAACGTATCCTTCAAATCAAAATCAAGTGTGCAATCCACCTCTTCCAGTTCACAAAGTCTTGTAATCGTCTCACCGATTACTTTCTCATCCTTCTCCGCAAGAAGCCGTTCACACATGCTGTGCGCCATACTTCCCGCCTGATTCATTTTCCAGGCATTCCGAACAAGCCCCTCATAATAGGAGAAATTAGCAGTAGTAGGCACACTCTCAATTATATTTACAAGGTATTCCATACCACCAATTTGCGCCAAAAAAGCAGGTTCCATTTTTGAAACAAGCGCAACAAGATCCAGCGGCTGTCCTTCCTCCTCTATTTTCCGAATCAACTTAAAGATAGCTTGATGCACAGCCGTAGAAAAGTGTTGCTCGGTCAGCCTACACTCCTTAATCAGTTCACCATCAAGCAGCAAAGACCCTAACACCGTCTGTTCAGCCTCAACATTCTGAATGCTCATGGCCGACTTCCCTCTTCCTTGAGGAACTTCCGCAACTCTTCTTCAGACGGCACGTTTTTCTCCCACTCTTCATACTCCTCTAGAAATTTCTCAGTCTCATGCATAGCAGTCGGCTCCTTCTTCCGAAACTTCGCTGCCGCTTCCTCTACTTCAATAACCTTCGTATATCCCTTACCGTGCCAATCCCGTAAAATCCCCTTCACATAAGCAAGCGTCCGCTTATTATTTTCAAAAGCGATCTGGAGCGCTTTTAAGACAAGCTCCTCCGATAAATCTGCCATCCATTCACTTAATTCCTCCGCTGCATACGACGACAAACTACCAAAGTTTTGTTCATAAAACATGAACACACCACCACCTGGCTCCGTCTCTTCTACTTCCTCATCCTCTTCATAGCTTTCAATAGATGCTTGCGGAATAATCTCAGACAACTCACCCGGCATACCAAAATGCTCTAAAAGTAGCAGAATATTCATCTCTTCCTCCAAACATTTTTGCAAAAACATATGTACAAACGCTTTACTTTTCACGCTCTTCAGCTCACGTAACACACACTTCTCCATATTCGTATTCGTAACCGGGTTATAGCGCAGCCAATTTAAAATACATAACTCCTTCGTTTCCGCATCATACAATATCTTTCCATACTCAACAAAGCGCTGCAGCAACTTCTCAACAGTCTCCCGGTTATAACCTGTCTCCATCTCCGCCAAACGCTTCGGCAACGGATAAATCCCGCATTGCGTCGTCTTCGAACAAGTCAGCAAATATATGTAAAAGTACCTCTCCTCCGGTGTTAAATCGAGTACAAAATCATCCTGCCAAAAATTCACCTGCACATTACGGTATACTGCCATGTGTATTCCTCCTATCCCTTAATGAAACATATGTAATCGGTGGTTCCATAATGTATATAGGGATAAGGGAGGAAGTTTGGCGGGGTTATTTTATATTTTTTACGATTACTACGACTACTGTTTTTTGAATGCGTGCTTGTAGTAGTTTTTTGTTTTTTATTTTGTTTCTTTTTAGTGATTTATTTGTTGGTAGGGGGTTGTAAGGGGCTTGGGAGGGGTTCTTTTAATCTGTACATGGCCGACTTCCGTACTTATGAACAAGAAGTACAGTGTATCATTGAATGTAGCATAGAGCATGAATCTTTAAATTGTGTTAACTTAACAAAATTTTGGTGTGGGAATAGTTAATTTGAATAGGTAACTACATGTCCTCTTTTTCAATCATCACTCTATTTTTTTGTAAAGAATGAATAGTAAGAAAAATGTGATATATTAATGCTATCTAATCATTTTTTTAGGGAGATGGGGTAAATGTCAACGAAAAATGAAACAGTTGAAAATACAGAACTAACGATTTTTAACCACACAGGGAACACCATTGTGACAGAAGACAGAGAAATACAAATTATTTCAAGACTAGAAGAGCCTCTTATTGTCGTTTTAGCAAATGTATTAAGTGATGAAGAGTGTGAAACGTTAATTGAAATGTCTAAAAATAAAATGAAACGTTCTAAAATTGGTGTTTCGCGCAAAACAAATGACATTCGGACGAGCAGTGGTGCATTTTTAGAAGAAAGCGAGATTACTACTAGAATCGAAAGACGAATCGCTTCGATCATGAATGTTCCTGCCCCACATGGAGAAGGGCTGCAGATTTTAAAGTATACAGTTGGCCAAGAATATCAAGCTCATTATGATTTTTTTGTAGAAAATAGTGCGGCAGCAAGTAACAATCGTATGAGTACACTTGTGATGTATTTAAATCATGTAGAAGAAGGTGGAGAGACCTTCTTTCCAAAACTCAACCTTTCCGTATCTCCGAAAAAAGGAATGGCGGTATATTTCGAGTATTTTTATCAGGATGAATCAATAAACAAACTTACTTTACATGGCGGTGCACCTGTTATCAAAGGTGAAAAATGGGTTGCGACGCAATGGATGCGAAGAAGAGCATTGTTGTAACAAGTAAAAGTACCGACTTTATCATTTTAACCGAGAAGACCCCCTCCTCTAAACGAAGTGAAGGTGGGGGTCTTCTCGGTTTTGTCTTTTTTAAAGAAAATGTCCTTTTTAATAGAACATACGTTTGTTTTGTTGTATAATGATCTTATCAAACAAAATGAGGTGAGAACAGGTGAGGAAAGCGTATTTTTCGAAACGGATCTATAAGACAGAAATAGATACTGGGAAATTCTTTTTATGTAAATCATATATCTTTCTAATAAAATCGGTACCCGCTTTATGTAAATCTGGGTTTGCTTCTTTATACTCTGGATCTGCCTACTCTGCTAGCCAACAAATAAAAGCATCTTGAGATGACTCACTAGTCGCATATGAAAATAGATTAGATCTCTTGTCCATGATACAATTCTCACCTACGATATACAAATTGTTGTCCCTGTTATATTTATTATTTTCAATACACCTTAATCTCTACTTAACTGCCCCAAAACACTCTTAAACAACATCGAAGAATTCCTAACAACCACATCCAAAGCCAGCTCTTTAAACTCTCCCCCTTTTCCAACCATCACATTCCCCTGCTCATAATCAATTTTAATTTGAACATCTTGAACATAATAACCCTTAATGGAAGATGCCTTGTCCAAATCAGAATGATCAAGCTCGACCTTCACCTGTTTCGTAAATCGGCGCAGCGTTTTCCAAAGAGCTCGCTCTTCTTTCGATTTCATAAATAATTCAGGAAGCTCTTGTACTTCCTTTAATAATGACATGCTCGTTAACATATATGTTTGAATTCCATATCCTACCGGACAAATGTGATGACCTAACTTTTTCCATGGCTCTAGTTCGAAATAAACACAATCATTTGTTTCATCGCCAGGTAGTACATTCTCTCTGTTTATATGGATATCTTTAATCCTTGCGACATGTTGAATCCCACCGTTTTCTCCATACCACTTTTTCGGTGCATATAAGGCTATGTATTTTATTTCTTGCCAGCCTGGTTTTAATTGTGAAACAGGAATTTGATAGAAACCTTCTTTCATATATGTTTCATAATCCTTTTCTGTTTTCACATTACCGACTAATACCTTTTCATCTAAAGAGGATTCCCATTCTTCTTTTGTTCCTCTTGGAAGGATTCCTTCTCTTATAATCTCTTCTGGACTTTTTTCAATGAGATGATCAAGAAATTGTTCTACTAGTCTTGTCGCGTTTGGTAAAAATGGAAAACCGCCAATATTTACTTTTTCAATGCTTTTATAGAAAGGATGATGCTCATATTCTTCCTCTTGATTCCACGGGAATAATACATAAGCTCCATAGGCTGTTCTCTCAAACGGTCCACCTTGATCTACTACTAATGCATCTCGATATCGGTGCATCGTGTTAATATCTTCTTCCATTGGACCCGGTGTCCCATACTGTCTTTTATAATGGGAACCATTTTTGGCAAAGTCGATTCGATATTTAGCATCAAAAATATATTGGTATTGATAGTTTTTCCCTTTCTTCTCAATAGCAAGCATCGTATCCGGCTTTTGAGTGACAGTTGGTAATGCTTTATTTCTTTTTTGAAAATAAAGCTCAATCACTTCATCTGTTTCAGGGTGCCTAAATGTTCTTTTTGCAGTTTTACTTTCATCAAGTGTCACATATAATCCATCTTGCCGAACCTTAATAATATCTTGATTCACTGTTTCATATTTTTTAGATAAAATTTGTCCAAGCTTTAAATACGTCCAATATTCATATAACCTTGCGACGTCCTTTACAGACATTTTAAAGATCTGCCCTCTTAGCGTGAGACCTCTCGATAACATTAGAAAGATTTGATACGCATCCCTATAACCAGCAGCCATTTGAATGACTAGAGAAAAGACAGAACGATCCAATTTCCCGATCCCATTCCAAAACGGATCATTCAACTCGTTTTTCATTCGAGATTTCATTTTTCTTACGTTTTGAATCAAATCATCGTCAATTGGCAAACTCTTAAATCCAGAATCCTTTTCCAAAGATTTAAGTAAATCCTCGATTTTATGTATCACCCTCTGAACCATCCACTTAACAAACCGATTTTCCAATGTATCGTAGGATACTTCCTTATAAGCTGTAATTCCTTTCGATGGAAGCATGTTTCTTCCTACTTCTTGAAACAAGTGAGGTCTTTTTCGTAAGTAATTCATCCCAACCGCATCATGCGCTTACTACACGTCATCAGCTTGTACAAGCTGATGACGTGTAGTAAGCGCATGATGCGGTTGTCTTTTAATATGAGAAATTGCCTTCATAAATCTATGAAAAGAGTCATTTAAAATATGATAAAATTCACTTTTAGATGGATTTGTAGCATAGATTGTTGATGCCCCCAAATAAGTTCTTTTTAATAAATGAAATGCTAGATTATAAATTTCATCGTTCACTTCTTCCAATAAAGCTCGATAGTCATCTTTGTAATCGAGCTTTGATGGAAAAATTTCTAGTGTGACTGTTAGTAGAGACTTTTTATCATCTCGAATTTCAAATGTTGTATAGCCTACTTCATTGGGAAATGAGAGATTTCCCATTAATACTTTCAATGAACCCATTTGAGTAGAGCTGATTGCCTTTCGAAGAGATGGATGCTCATGGTAAAAAGACAATTCTTGATCATTTTTAGGAACGACAACGAGCTGATAACTCCTATTCTCGAAAAAGATAGGGGGGTGCTCGGTTAATTCGCTAAGCTTTTGTAACTGAGCATCATATACCATGATAGAATCACTTGTTCCAGACACATGAAAATGCATCATCTCATCTGAGGCAATGGATTGATGTTTTTTTAAGCTCTCGTATTTTTCATGATAGGGATTCCCTTTGATAGTCAATGACAAATCCGCTGTTTCAATCTTAACTAGCTCTATATCACGATTAGATCCAGAAAGAGGTGAAACCATCATACTCGAACCTCCTTAACATATGAGACAACTTCTTAGCAGAACGAGGATACTTCGCATAAGACATCATATCTTCATTATCAAACTCTTGATTTGTACATAGCGTATATAATTTCTTTAATGCCTCTTCTGTTCTCCCATCGCTCCCTGCAATACGCGGTAAGATTTTTTGATATATTTGATAGTCTAACGCCTCGTCAAACGATAATAGTTCACTTTTTTCATTGTAAGCCATATAAAAACAAATTTCGTCACGTATCCGATACCCGACTTGTGCTCCGATCGGTTCAAGAATTTTATTAACTTCGATTAAAATATGAGATACTTCCTTCACAAGATCTTTATTGAGCTGAAAGCATTCTTTTAAATGAAGAAACGTGGCTGTCAAGGAATGATTAGAAACACATTTTCCCTGTACTTCTTCTACATCCATTAAAAACTCAAAGGAATCTAATTTTACTTGATTAAATTCAATTGTATTCGCACGATCCAATACTTTTTTACTTAACGGATTTGTTGTTTCATCCATGTTGACAGTTCCAATGACGTACACATTTGATGGAATCGTAATTCGTTTCCCAACAATCGATTCTGGAAGAACAGCCGATGTAACAATCTCTCTTCCTTCCCATTTTCGGCTTTCAATGACACTTAGAAAATCACTGAAATAGTACTCTACACGTGCTAGATTCATCTCATCGAGCACGACAAAATAAGGTTTGTCCGGATTCCCTGCAGCTTTTTCAAGAACTTGAATTAACGGTCTTTCCTGAAATTCACCTTGAATATTCACGTAGCCAAGTAAATCAGAGCTATCGCTCCAATCAGGTCGCACAGGAATAAGCGTGAACTGTCCATTTTCTTCAGTTGCCCCTAAACTTTCAGCGAACCACTGAACAATTTTTGTTTTCCCCGTACCTGAAATACCAGACAAAATAACAAAGGGCTTCGTTTTTAAAGAAAGGAAAAAGTTAATAATATCTTGCTTATCGTAATAGAAACCTTTGCTTTTCATATAGGAAGATACATGATCTACAATTTCCTTCCCATTCAAATCCATTTCTTTTTTCTCCTCGTGAATCACTGCACGATTAGTTCCTTTCTCTCTAAAGGCAATGTATCCCTCATAATAGCGAAGCATTTCTTTTAAATCTTCCACTAATTCTGCTTCACTTGGCATTTGTTCAACATCATATGGAATGTATGCAGCTGTAGAGTTGGCATATCCCTTCGCTTTTGGACTTGTACCAAGGAAAATATCATCATCTTTTTTTAGACATTTGTATATGTTGACGGATCTCAGACTTAATCTTTTCCATTTCCTCTTTAGAAGTTTCCGTTACTCCTTGTGCCATTGTTAAATATAATTGCTTCATATCTTCACTAAATAAATAAACGATATAATACCCTCTCTGCGTCGATGTCGTAATGTCTTTATTCATGATAGCAAGCCATGGCACGGCGGCCCAATTCCCTTGTCCAACTGAGCCCGTAACAATGTACTGATTATGATCGATAAAAGATAAACGAGTTACCTCCGTTGTCATTTCATTTCGAACGACTGAACCAAGTTTATGACCCGCAAATTTTTCCGTTCTTGCCTCTAAATACTCATACATAACAGTTAAAAATTTTTCACGTAAGTTACTATTCATATTATCGTCCTCTTCATCATTTTCTTTTAAATATTGTTCAACTGGAACCCACCTCTCGTTAATTAACCCTACCTTCTCAAGCCACATTAACAAATTATGAGTACGTTCCTTGGCTACTGATTCAACCATTAAATTATCTCCTCGTGAATTTCGAACGATCGTCATTCCTAAATTCACTAAAGCCGCTTTCTTTTCAGCCTTTGAATAACTATTTAAAAGTTCGAGTACAAATAGAACAATTTGAAAATATTCCTGTTTCAAAATCAAATTTCGAATAAAAGCATCCTTATTTTTTGATTCAATATATTCATTTAATAGAGCCCGATTAATCTCATGAGCTTCATCCAAAAAGCCCAATAATCTCAAATCTTGCCGTCCACGAGATTTCACTCTATATAAATTCCCATCAATTTGGTGACTAAGATCTTTCGGATCATATGTATTATCTATTACCTCTTCTAAAAAAGTGATTACTTTATGATATTGCTCACAGGGTAAGTCATCCGTTCTAAATTCTTTAAGTGTAATAGATTTTGAGTCAGTTACATTCACAAAAGGAAGTTGTGAAAAGAAAGCAATCAAAAAAGCACTGTATTCACTTACTTGTCCAAAATCTTCACTCGTTACCGTACGTATATTTATGAATTTTTGCCAAGCTTGCTGGAGAGTTTCAAAAGTTACCATAAAATATGGATGTGATTCTTCTCCTCCTTGGTACTTCTCACGTAAAAGTTCTGTTTCAACGTATAGTCCTTCATCATCTGTCTTTATAATCAAATAAGATTTACTAGTGTGTATGTCATTAACTTGATTGGTTACTTTAGCGAATTCAATTATGAGTTGGTCCAACATTTTTACCTCCGCAGTTACAATTAATTACAATTACTACTATTTTAACAAACTATATACAAAAGAAAAATGATACGCTATAACTCATGATTAAATAACCTTTCAGGAGGAGATATAGTCAAACATTCTCTTTTCTACTTTGTATTGTCTTTCCGCTTCTGACAAAGTCATTGCCATCACAGCAATCCGCCTATCAATTAAAGCACTTACAGCTCCCCCTTATTTTCATACACAAAAAACTCAAACTCTTCCAGATTTCCTCCAAACAATTTGCTCAACTATAAAATAGAGTTATTTTTCATTATATTGAGATTTTTCAAACAAAACGATATAATTTATTTACATTTATACGCCTTCATACTTAGTTCATAATGATATTTTTCAAATTACTTCAATTAAATAGGGAGGTTTTAATCATGTCTCAATCCACCAATCGCACAAATACAAGGCGCATAACAGGAAACATCTTCAAAGGTTCAGTTGGAAATCTGATTGAATGGTACGACTGGTACGTCTATTCTGCTTTCGCCGTGTATTTCTCAGCAGAGTTCTTCCCTAAGGGAGATTCGACCAGTCAACTGCTTAACACGGCAGCAATCTTTGCCGTTGGCTTCTTAATGCGCCCGCTAGGAAGCCTACTGATGGGGCGTTATGCCGATCGCCACGGCCGACGTGCTGCACTGACGCTTTCCATCACCATCATGGCCGGTGGTTCGTTAATCATTGCCTGTACCCCAGGTTATAGCACCATTGGTATCATGGCCCCTATTATTCTAGTTCTCGCACGTCTGCTTCAAGGGTTGTCATTAGGTGGAGAATATGGAACTTCGGCTACATACTTGTCCGAGATGGCAAGCAGCGGCCGACGTGGTTTCTACTCGAGCTTCCAGTATGTAACACTCGTTGCGGGACAGCTGGTAGCACTAGGTGTTCAGATCGTCCTCCAGCAAATACTCAGCGAACCGGATATGAAGTCTTGGGGCTGGCGTATTCCCTTCATCATCGGAGCAATGGGAGCAGTAGCTGTATTGTGGCTGCGTCGTACGATGGATGAATCGGAGCAGTTCTCAAAAATGGGTTCTGAAAGCCGCGAGAGCGCTGGAACTATTCGGACTCTGATGAAACATCCTAAGGCAGTATTAACAGTGGTCGGGCTAACACTCGGTGGAACTGTTGCCTTCTATACTTACACGACGTATTTACAAAAGTTTATGGTGAATACTGTAGGTCTTCCTAAAGAAGTCGTTAGCTGGATTAACTTTATCGCCCTATTGGTATTCGTCGTACTTCAACCACTCGCTGGTATGTTATCCGATCGGATTGGACGGCGTCCGCTATTGATTGGTTTCGGCATCCTCGGAACTTTGCTGACAGTGCCACTGTTTCTAATCATGGAGCAAACGAAGTACCCTATCGTTGCTTTCTTGCTTATGATGGTAGGTCTCATTATTGTCACCGGTTATACTTCCATCAATGCAATCGTGAAAGCTGAGCTCTTCCCGACTGAAATCCGTGCCCTTGGCGTAGGATTCCCTTACGCAATCACTGTTGCAGTGTTCGGCGGAACGGCGGAGTTCATCGCATTATGGCTGAAAAGTATTGGGCTCGAGTCGCTCTTCTACTTCTACGTAGCTGGCTGCATTGCCATAAGCTTCATCACTTATTGGCGTATGGCTGAGTCATCGAAAACCTCTCACATCGAGGCCGAACTGACCGATGAAAATACGTTAGCTGCTCACAAGTCTGGTTCACGACACTCTTAAATGTCATAAATAGCTATTTTAAAACGATAATTCAGCTTAAAAATCCCTTGTTTATCAAGGGATTTTTTAGGTAAGAAACCTTTCTTGATTATTTACATTTTTCAGCAGTAATGTAGAAGTAATAAACATCAGTATATTGAATAAAAAAACTCCAACTTTCGGCTGAAAAGTTGGAATTCCACTTATCTTTCTATCATTAAGAGGTACTCTCTTCTCACTTCACAAAACACTTTAAACCCTACCTATAATAACTCATCTTCCAAAAAACTACGAATCCACTCTTTAAATTTTCCAAAATTAAAAAATCCTAAAAATCATAATGCTACAAAGGGATTATAAAACAGAACAGACCACGAAATAAATAATCATGGCCTGTCTGGTTTTATGAAAACATCGTATATGAGGCCCTAATACAGTTAAAGGAATCTCCTTCTACTTGTTTCCTATTTCTATTGTAATGCTCCAATCTCCATCCGTATGTACTCAAAAACTGTATGTGCCTGTGTTTTTGAATACTTGAAATATAGAACCTTCATAGCTTCCAATTTTATTTACTAATAAGTTTTGATCATTTACTTTAACAATGAAGTTTTTGGAGCTATTATTAGATAAAGATATAAGCAAAAGGGGCCTATTTCATACAGTTACAATATATTTTAAAACGCACCTTGATCCCTTTTTAAATAGTTACCATTGTCATCATAACATTCAATAGCAGTACCTATAAAGCCTCTCAGGAGTAGTTTTAACATCTCTAAATCATTTATAAAAACACTCATCCAAATAGAAAAATACCCTCTCGCTATCGCCGTTTCAACTATTTGTTCTCTAAAGGCTATAGAATCATTTCGTTTCAAACGATCTAGAGCTCTCTCTGCTACTTGCCATGCATCTCTTCTTTCTCTCCATCTTCTATCCTTTTGCTCTGCATTAACATTTGGATTATCCGACGGTTCTTTATCTAAACCTACTAACTTAATCATCTTTAATGCCATATGACGATGGCCTTGTTCTAAATTCGGATTTACTTCTATTCTCCCTGCACGAAGCACGAGCAACAAAATAGTTAGTTACACTCATTCTTGTAAAACTGCACACAAACCTACCCGTCGTATATAATGAATGGTACCAACGAGCTATTGCCGGGCTTTCAACATATAATCATTCCATTTTTTTCAACAGCTTAGCTAAATAAATTTCATGAGAAGTATCCCGTAAAAAGGAAAAAAACAAATCATCTAGCTCTTCTGCTAACTCTTCGTTTATTTCCTCACCTTCTTCATCAGACAATTCAAAGTTAGCATGCTTCCATTCATTATACTTTTCCTCAACTAAATCTCTAAAACTGATCCAATGTTTTCCGAAGTTTGATGTATAAGTGGCAGTCCAGCTATTAATATGAATTGTACCTAACAGCTCGTCCAATTTAGAATCAAAATTAACGGAAACATTATTTTCCCCCAATGTCTTTTCAATCTCTTTTAGATCCTCTTTTGTCATTTTCTTGACTTCCCCAGAATAATCATAGCTTACTCTTCCCGTATACGAATTGATACACGGTTCTTTTATAGGTTCCCATTTAAAAGCGACATGCTCGTCTATAACATCCATAATCATATGAGAAAGAAGCAAATCGATTTCTTTTTCTCCCATTACAATCATCCTCTTTCATTTTTTGGAATTTTAAACATTATATTTCTGTTCCTTACTTATGATTGGGATTCAATCTACATGGAGGCATGTTCTATATGAAGTTATGGTAAACCTGGCTGTAATCATTTATGTTTGCGGAGTAGACGTATCATTTATGACTACGCCTACTCCAATTTTAATAGATTATATATTTTTCTTGCAGTAAGATTTTCTTCCCTATCATCTGTCTTCAATTGTACTACAAAACGTCTCAAAAAGAACATACATTCGCATAACTATCATAATCAATAAAACGATATCGACCGTTCCTTCAAATATATCAGCGCTTTTCCAAATATATCGACCATTTCTCACCATATATCGGCCAAACGACAAAATTCGCGACTCTAAACACAAAAAAGAGCTATTTCAAACTGAAATAGCTCCTTCATTCATTCAATTACTCTCAACTCATCTAACAATGCTCGCTTCGTTTTATGCTGTATTTTTAGTGCTTCTAGACGTTTTTTCCATACGTCTTGTTCTTGTAGTTTCGTTTCGTAAATATCTTTTACTTTTTCGAAGTGTTTTATAGCTTGCTTGTAGCGTTTGCGATTGCCGTTTTGGATAAGAAGACAGCCTTTGATCCAATAGTATTCAATAATTTCCCTCGGGTACTTGTCTATGAGTTTATCTGCCAAGTCATCAAAGTTTGTATAGGGAGATTCAAACGCTATTCTTCTAGTATCTAAAATGACTTCTAATATCTCCTCATACATTTCACTGTCATAACAAATTTCCAAGTAATCCTTTGTACTTTCTTTTTGAACAATTCCTATCATCTCGTCTTGTACTTCTGCCCAATCTTCAGCTGCGAGGTGCTCTTTCATGAAATGAAAATCTTCATAATGGCTTTTATCGCGATAATCCGTGCGAAATGCTCGTATTAAAATGTTTTTTCCCTCTTCATAATCATTCTTCTGTTTAAAGTATATAAATGCGCGATCACGTATTAGGTCAATATCTGATTGCTTCTGGAAAGCACGGTCTATTAAAGCTTGCAATTGATTCAGTTTCTCTTGCTCCGCATAGTAATCTAATAGAAATGCGAATAATTCTGTTTGTCTACCTTGTCCGTTCTCTACTCCTGCTTCTGCTACCTCAACTGCTTGATCGATTTGACTTTGTGACAGGTAATATGTTACTAAATCCCAATAGTCCATCCCATATTTTAAAGATTGTAAGCGCAACTCTAAATACGCTTCTCCATCTTGTAATTGATCTTTATAAATGCGCATAATAAGCGTTCGATTCCAATCACTAGGGTGTTTTTGAAGTAACTGAACCATATGTCTCCAATCCGAATCAGACTCACATATTTCATAGATTTTGTCCATTAGCACATCATCAAATCCAGAATTACCGATTGCATATTGCGTAAACACTCTATTAATGAGTAACTTTTTCTCTTCAGTAGAAATCGAATACTGAGATAATACGCCCGTCATTTTCTCCAAATATTCATAAACATCATATTCAAGATGTTCAGGTCCACCGCCGTAATCGTTAAAGTCACTAATAATTGCTTCTGCTCGGTCCCAATATTCCCAAAGTAGCTTATTTGATACAGGTGCTTTCTTTTCAGTTCCCTTCTGTAATGCATACCATTCCATTACAGCCATATCAATATCCATATACTGATCTGCCAAATGCTTCACTAATGCAATCAATTCTTCTTTCTCTAATTCCTTACACAAATCTTGTAATGAGACAGCTTGCGCCATACCCTCACTCTCCCTCATCATTTCCACCATATATTACTTCCCCAGCAGCATACATCTCCAAAACCCCATTAACAAACGCCAAATCAAATTCCTCTGGATCAAATTCTCCGAGCCATTCTTCCATTCCTTCGTCTAGCTCATCTTCACCTTTTAATGCGGTTTGGATTTCGTTATACATATAAACGCCTCCGCAATCTTCAGGTGGACATGCACGTTTTCCTTTTTGACATGTAGGAACAGTAATCTTCTCATCAATTGGTAATATTTTCTCTAGTACTAGCTGGTGATCCCAATCATCACCGAAGTCATATGTATATACACATTTTTGTTTTTCTTCTGTTATTAATTCTCCTACCTGTGTTTCTTGTGCATCGTATGTTTCAACAGAAGATGGGAAGAAATCAAATGAATCGTCTTGGATTTCAACATACGCATCTCCAGTGTCAAAACGATATAAATGAGAATTTTGCCATCCCATTACAATTTGAATAATGTCATGTAACTCTACAAATGTCATTTGATTATCGATCAGAAATCTTCTCCAAATCGGTGGGCGAATTCCCTTTAATGTAACTTTAAATTGATAGATAGCGGGTTTCACAGGCTTTCCCTCTCTTACTTTATCTATATCTTGTCCACCGACAAACTTTATAATTTCTTCTAAACGTTCCTTTTCAGCAGGAGGCATTACTCTCCAAAGATCAGTTTTTTTAATTTCCCCAATCAGATCTAATACGATTTTGTTTATCAACATATTGAAACACCTTCTTTTTTTCATAGCTTATAAAAGTCATTATAAACAATACACAAAATATATAGCCATCATGAACTCTCCACCAGATACACCACTTCCACTCTTGCCACGGTATCTTTTTTGCGCACTTTTATATGAAGATAATAGCATATTTCACCATGTTTATTTTGTTCCATATGCCACTCTACTTTTCCTTCAAAGCTAAATTGTTGGATTACAATTTATATTCATCTAAATAAAATGATATCGAACATTCTATCCAATATATCAGCGATTCGACGCAACATATCGACCAGCCGACAAATTCCGCCCCCCAACCCCAAATAAAAAAGAGGCCACCCCAACAGGCAACCTCTCCATCAAACATTAAGCCAATAAAAACCCTCGCTTCAGCGGATCCCTTGGGTCCAATAAAAATTGATGAAACCCTGTAATAAACGCCTGGCCAGTAACTTTTGGAATAACCGCCTCGTATTCCTCTACTTTTGTCACTGACAGTACTTCTCCGGCAAATTGTCCGTCAGTGATACACTCATGGATGAAACTTTCTCCCTTCTGCAAGGCACCCTTTTCAAAAAGAGTTGCAAGTCTTGCGGAAGTGCCTGTGCCGCACGGAGATCGATCTACTTGCCCATCAGCAAAAATGGTTACATTTCGTAACGTTGCATCTTTTTCATTTGGTTCATCTGAAAAGATAACGCCGTATATTCCTTTTAAATCTTCTTCGAGAGGATGTTTTACATCCATTTGGCTTTCAATGTAGTGTTTAATTTTTCCGCCCCACGTTTGAATAGCTGATAAATCTTTAAAATTCACTTTCAAACCAAGTTCTTTACTGTCTACAACAGCATAAAATGCTCCTCCAAAAGCAATATCTACTTGAAATTCATAGCTATCAATTTTTATAGAAACATCTTTCTTGTAAACAAAAGAAGGAACATTTTCAAATGATACGGATTCTACTTGATTTCCACTATATTTTGCGTACGCAATAACCTCTCCTGCAGGGCTATCAATAATGAACTTTTGCTTTTCGCCTGTCACTTCGAACATACCCGTTTCAATTCCTACTGTGACGACAGCGACAATTCCATGACCGCACATTGTACTCCAGCCTTCATTATGCATAAACAATACCCCAAAATCAGCATGAGGACTTGCCGGCGGCGTAATGATACAACCATACATCCCATGATGCCCTCTCGGTTCATACATCAAAACTTCGCGAAGATGGTCCAAGTGCTCCATACAATAAGCTCTTCTTTCTAATTGCGTTTTTCCTTTTATCTCTGGCACTCCGCCTGTAATAATACGTAATGGTTCCCCCGCTACGTGTGCGTCAATTGTTGTGTATATTTTGCTAATCTTCATTCCTATCTCCTCCATGTTTGTATTTTAAAAGTGTCTTGCTTTTTTATTAGCAAGTATCGTGCCAAACATAAATTAACCTAACATTATTAATATTCAATCAATTTTATTTACATTGTTTTGAAAAAGTTGTATCCTTTTAGCAACAAATCTGTCTACGAGTGTCTACTTTTGTATACGATTTAAAATCATTGGGGGATATGTTATGAAACAATCTGATACCTTTGCGATTCCTACATTGCATACACTTCTCTCTTCTGTAGAAGAAGCGATTTCTATTGTAAATACGAAAGGGATAATGCTTTATTGGAATGAAGCAGCAGAAAAAATGTATGCCATAAAGAAGGAAAAGATTATCGGAAGGAATGTCCAGGAATTTTTCTCAAAAGAAGATATTATGAATTTAAAAGTTCTTGAGAGTCAGCAACCTGTTCGGGATATTTATCACCTCCCGCGGCCAGATAAGCATGTATTGATTAGCACAACTCCAATATATAATGAGAACAACGAACTGATTGGTTCTATGTCCGTAGAAAAAGATATTACCACGACTATTAAATTGAATGAAAAGTTATCCTCTACATCTGAAGAATTGCAGCAACTAAAACAACAAATGATTCAAAATAATAGAGACGATCCCTTCAGCAATATAAAAGGAAACAACTTAGCAATCCAGCACATCATTCATGACATGAAAAAAGTAGCGAAGACAGATGCGACGATTTTGATTACTGGGGAAAGCGGTGTTGGAAAAGAGCTTTTTGCACAAGCGATCCACAAGGCGAGTTTAAGAAGTAAAAAAGCATTTATTCCGATTAATTGCGGTGCCATTCCCAACGCTTTGTTTGAGAGTGAATTATTCGGTTATGAATCAGGCGCATATACTGGAGCTGCTAAAGGAGGAAAACCTGGAAAAATAGAATTAGCAGACGGAGGTACTTTATTTCTAGATGAGGTAGGAGAGCTCCCACTTGATATGCAAGTGAAACTACTTAGAGCGTTACAAGAAAAAGAGATTTATCGAATCGGAGGACAAACACCGAAAAAAATTAACGTCAGAATTATCGCCGCAACGAATCGTATATTAGAAGATATGGTATCAAACGGAACCTTCCGATCTGATTTATTTTATCGACTCAACGTATTTACTGTCTGCATCCCTCCACTTCGGGAACGAACGGACGATATTTCCTACTTAGCTCATCATTTCTTCAAAGAGTTTTCTTTCAAATATAACAAATCAACTCCTTTCGTTCATCAAAAGGCAACCGAACGATTAAATAAATATTCTTGGCCAGGTAACATCCGCGAGTTACGTAATATTATAGAAAGGTTGATTGTCCTTCACGAAGGCCACGAAATATACGAATCAGACATTCTCAAGCTACTGCCGCAAGCAAAATCTTTTTCACCACCTGTTAACCAAGCTATGCCCTCACTCACTGATGAAAGAGAAAGTCTTGAGAAAACACGCATTCTTCAAACTTTGCAACAGACTTATGGGAATAAAAGCATTACGGCGAAAAAATTAGGAATGTCGCGCGCTAATTTGTATAAGAAAATCAAAAAATATGGGATTACTTTTGATAAAACGGATATTTAATACATCAAAACCCCGAATTATGGACTTTATTAAAGAGGCCATAATTCAGGGTTTTCAAGTTTCTATTTATAACAACTTCAGGAGTGCTTTGTAAGTTTTTTACTTCCATAAACATTTTTAAGTTATATACAAAAACCATGCTTTGACATCATCTAAAGCATAGTAATTATTTAAACTAATATAAAACTGCTAAGTTGATTTTTTTAGCTCATCTATTTATTGAATTCATTAACTGGAAGAAGTATTCAGGTTTATGAGTCTTATTTAGGTTATACCATGAATGTAATGTATCTGGTGCAAATACATCTAATTTTTTCAGTACTTCCATCGCAAATTCCAGAGGAGCTACTCCTGATGCAGTAACCAAATTCTCACCAGATACCGCAGGTCCCATCTCATGAAATTTTTCTCCTTTATAATTAGGACAGACCATTTTAATATACTCTAAGTTATTGCTTGTATGCTTTCTAGAATCTAGGTATCCCATATTCGCGAGGCCTTCAGTTGCACCACAAATTGCAGCAACAATAGTGCCAAGCTTTAAAGCTTCGCCAATTTTTTTCAAGATAGGTTGATGAATATCTTCTCTCCAAGTATTCCCTCCAGGTAAAACTAAAAGATCTTTACTCTCAAGAGTACATTCATCAAGGGAAATATCTGGTTTTATGCTCAGTCCTCCCATCGTAGTAATAATTTCTTTATTAACTCCTACTGTAACTACTTTTAAAGGTGCTAAATCTTTTTTGAAATATCTTCCTGAGTTTAGTTCAGCAATTAAATATCCTTATTCCCAGTCTGACATTGTATTAAATACATAAAGATAAACTTTTTTTGTTTGCATCCAATAACACTCCAATCACAATTGATATAGCCTATTATAATATAACTTCCCTGACAGCTAACGTCAGGGAAGTTATCATACTTGATGAAATTTTATTAATTCCGACAGAACTTCAATAAGTCTTTTTGTAAGTAAAATGAAAAAAGTTAACGAGTAGATAAAAAAAAGATCCTTAATAAGGCCCTTTTTTTATTTTAGAAGGAAAAAGCATTAAAGAAATTCACGAGGGATAGAAAAAATCAACTTATTTTGTTAAAGAAAAATATTTAGTTAACAAGTGTATTGAAAGTAAACTAATATTTCAAAGTTTAATTTCGATTAAATGAAAAAGAAGACCGAACTAGATTGTTTTCTATCTCGGTCTTCTTTTATATATAAATTATTTAATTATAAAGGATAAAATTCCAGCAATTATACATGTAATTCCTCCTAAAAGCTGTCCTATTCCAGTGATTTTATCTAAAAATGATTCATATGTTTTCGTACTATATATACCCCATAATACTAAGATTACTCCAAAAAGGATAAATGCTATTTTTAAAATCATCGTATGGTTACCTCTTTACAATATATTTTTTTATGTATGTATTTCTTATACTTTTATTATTACATTGAAATAATAGTTGAACTATCTAATAACCTTACATAAAGATGACAGTTTTGTAAGATTTCATAAGTGAAAATAAAAAAGGTCGATTTCTTAACGGGGAAATTGACCTTTTTTAGGTTTGAATGTGCTTAGCGTACAAAATTATAAGAATTAATCTCATTTTTTCATTTTGGAAATAACCAATTTTTTAACTTGATGTTGATGTGACGGAACCTCAAGTATGTAGAAATTTTAAAAAGTCCCTTCATAATGCTAAAGGGACTTTGCTCACACAAATGATAATTTTTATAAATAATTGCGGAATAATGAACTTACATAAATGCTTTTAAAAGCTCTTGTATGGCTGGAATTAATCCACCTAAAAATTTTAAAACTGCCATTGCGATTGTCATAATAATTCCCCCTCTCTTAATTTCTGAATATTAAGAATTATGTAAATTCATTATATTATAGATTTAAGAATATGACAATATCTTTTTTTATTCTCTCTAAGATTTTGAAATATGCCCCTAACAACATTTTTCACGCCGCATTTATTCATGATAATTAAGTTCACTTTTTTCGTTTTAGGGTGGATTTGTTTTCTTAAGTTGATATACCACATGCCCATCAAGCTAATATTTTGAAGTACCCCCAAAACAAAAATTCCATCTCACTTTTTTGTTTTATAGATTATTAATTTCTTTTAACACATGAAGATTTCGTTCAAACTGAAATAAAAATAGAGTCTCAAGATTCTTTTCTTGAGACTCTATTTTTTATTTCAAAAAGGAAATCATGATTTTCTCTAATTCAGCCTTATTTAAAATATCATCAATGATTACAATTTGATAGGAACTGTCCTTTCCTTTTGCTGGAACAATCATCTTAATACCCTTTACATTACTTCCCGTCGTCTTTGCAAAGGTGAATTTAGCCCCTTTGAGCTCATAATGTTCTATCTTATCGTTGTCATTAACCCAAAAGTAAAATGGATCCTTTCCTTTTTCCATAATCGCTGATTGATAAATCGTATAACTGAACTCCCCTTTTTTATATCTTGAATTAATAATTGGTTTTGATTTTCCAAGTGTAATATCTGTATCAACTTTTTCCTTCTTTAGCTCATAGCCTTTTGCTGTATAAGTTGGTTTTTTAATTGGAAAATCCACCAATTTCTGCACTTCCTTAACTGTATATCTGAAATGTGAATAGATTTTTTCCCAATAATAGGCCAAGAGCGTTGCCAATTTCCTCTGATTTTTTTTCATCTTCTGGTTCTAAATGCTCAAGGCTACCTAGGGCTATTGTCTTTTTATCTATGATATACGCCTCTGTTTGCAATTTGATCACCTTTATATCTGCATCGACACCAAATTGGTTACGTTGAGCAGCACACTGACTTTGAGTACTGTATAATGGAAATATCCTCAGAATATAGTTGTTTCAGGATTGAAGTACCTGTTTTTTGTTGAATTCTTTTGCTCCTCGATGGGTCAATATGCAGCATATGATGCAACATACAGTTGCCGCTAGTAATACATAGAAACCACCATTCCATCCTACCTTGTCAACCATTACACCAAAGAGTGTAGTACCTAAAGATGCACCTAGAATGTAACTCATAAAACCTCGCAAACCAACCGCGGAACCAACGGCGAAAGGTGGAACCACCTCCATAGTTTGTACTGAAGCCAGAAACTGCGGAATGTAAATCAAGCATCCAATAATAGCAGCGAAAATAGTGACCCAATGTAAAGATGTACTTTGCCAGTAACCAATGATACAGATGAATATCAATGTCATAGCAATGATTGCTGGCGGCATGCGGTGCCCTTTGAATAACTTGTCTGATAGATAACCGGCCAGAAGAGTAGAAGGAATGGCTGCCCATTCAAAGAATAAAAAGGCAACACTCATCTCTTCTTTAGTGAAATGTTTTACATTCAACAAATAAATGGGCAACCAGCTTATAATGCCGAAACGAACCATGTAAACAAAAACATCTACCAAGGAAACGAACCATGCATTTTTGTTAAATAAAACATAATTCCTAAAAATCTGCCAAGCATTCATGTCTACTGGCGGTTTGGAATCAGCCCTTTGTTGCATTTTCGAATCGGGTTCATCCTTGATGATTTCGCTTAACGGAGGCAAGCCCTCGCTTACCGGTGAGCCTTTAATAAGGGTTAGTATCACCATTGCCATAACAATAGCTATTGCAGCCGGAACCTGGTAATTTGCCGCTTGCCAGTGATTGGAGCCTAACATAGCAAAACTGACACCAACGATAGGCGCTACGATGCCTCCACCTATATTGTGCGAAATATTCCATATGGCACCGACAGTTCCTCTTTCCTTACGCGGGAACCAGTTTGCAATAGTAATAAAGCTAGGTCCAACTCCCATTCCCTGAAAAAATCCATTGAGAACAACGAGAACTGCAAACATCCAGAATGCGGTGCTGAAGCCCATCATAATATTGACCATAGCGCACAGAAGCAAACCAAGCGCCATATACCTTTTAGGATTAGCTTTGTCTGCTATACTACTCATTAAACCCTTACTAATTCCATAAGCGATAAGCATGGAACTGCTTAATAATCCTACTTCTGTGGCACTAAGATTGAGTTGTTCCTTCAGATAAGGAGTAGATAAGGCAAAATTGTTACGTACTATATAGTAAGCTATATAACCGAAGAACACGCCTAATAAAGATTGTAGCCGGAAAAGCCTATAGGTTTTTTGAACCTGGTCTGATGCTATTTTTGTAGTAGCGATTTTAGGTTTCAAAAATGAGAACATACTATCTACCTCGATTTCTTTACTTTGATTTACGGAAAAAACTTAGATTGGCATGAAATTTAGTATTTCAATAGAGGCCAACTTGTCGGAAACGTTTTCAAAAATACTTGTGTTATATCATCCCTCCTTTGTTAAATTATCTTATATGTCAACTCGTTAAACTATCAGCAAATATCTGATTTTATGTAAGATAATATCCTACATAAAACCATTTATGGCTATTTGCTGTCACACCTTCGACATAAATAGTAGTTTTGTATACAATCTTCCATAGATTTCGTGGATCGTTCTGAAGTAATATATAAATATAAATTTTGAAAACCCTGAATCGAGTAGGATTCGGTAAATCGGATTCAATTAGGGTATTTTCACATATTACATAAATCCCTCGCCTGCAAGAATGGAGGAAAGTATGATAAATTGGTTGAGGCTTTTTTTTATATTGCTTATTACTTTACTTTCAATGGGATGTCAGCATGAGCGTTCAAGCCCTCAAATTATTTTCTCCGAATCTGACACCATGCCTGTTAGTTCACAAGGTGACAAGCCCTCTCCTGTACGGATCGCAATTTCAAGTGTGTTATCACCGACTGATACAATTATGTACTATAGGAAAATAGCTAACTATATCGGAGAGAAGCTTCATAGACCTGCAATTCTAATTCAGCGCAAGAGTTATAATGAAATTAGTATGTTGATGATGAATGGAGGTGCTGATATAGCCATACTTTCAACAGGAGCATATATTACCTACAGACATGTTGAAGGACTTGAAGCAATTGCCATGCAAGAGCGAATGGGAGTTCCATATTATTATGGTTATGTCGTCGTAAACCGCAAAAATGAACTATCCAGTATACATGATTTAAGAGGGAAAAACATTGCTTTTAGCGATCCAACCAGTTATTCCGGATATATTTTTGTGAGGAAAAAATTAGCTGAATTAAGTGAAACGCCTGAGCATTTCTTTGGTCGTTATGTTTTTACATATAATCATGAAAGCTCCCTAAGCGCTGTGATAAATGGTGTTGTTGACGCTGCAGCTGTTGATAGCTTAGTCTTTGAGCGTACCAAACTTAAAAATCCAGAACTGATTAAGGATTTGAAAATTATTGAAAAAACGGAACCGATTGGTACCGGTCCTGTTGTCATCAGCAGTAATTTACCTGATGAAGAGAAGCGAATTATCAAGGAAAGTTTCATTTCTATGCACGAACAAAAAATAATAAAACCAGCGTTTCAGGGACTGTTCATTGATCGTTTTGTTCCATTTGAACCCCAATTATATGAGGGTCACCTATGAAATGGATGAATAAATTACAAATAAACCAAAAGATATTTGGAGCTATATTCGTTTCGCTACTCTTTCTCGCTCTAGTATTGGGATGTATCATTTGGGAATCACTCACAAAAATCATGACAGAGGACCTTAAAAAACGTGGTGTAAATATTGCTGAAAATATTGCGGCATTGTCTTCGGATTACATTCTGACTGATGACTACTATTCGATTCATCTTCTCATTACCCGGGCACAGGAAGCTAACAAAGACGTTCGTTATATACTGGTCATTAACAATAATAATGTTCTTGTCGGAAATACATTCTCCAAACACTTACCGAAAGGAATATTAAACGCACATAAGCCTGATGATATCAATACTGGAAATTACGCTATACTAACTTCAGATGAAGGAAATATCCATGACATACTGGTTCCAATCGAAGAGGGAGATGTAGGATTTGTTAGAGTTGGAATGGCAGAAAAACAGGCGAAAAGCTATATTTTTACTAAAATAATAGAATTGGTTGTTGCTACATTTTTGGTCTGTATGGGGGCTGCAGGTATAGCTTATTATGTGACTCGTATCATTACTCGACCAATCAATAGTTTAGTTGATACAGCAACAGGCATATCAGCCGGTAATTTATCCTTAAGGGCTAAAGCAGAGAGTGACGATGAAGTTGGAAAATTAGCACGGGCTTTTAATGAAATGGCTGACAACCTAATTAGTTCCAGCACTGCAGTAGAAAAATTATTGAAGGAACTTCAAGAAAAGGATGCCCTTCGAGATACGTTGATTTTGAAACTATTATCCGCTCATGAGGAGGAGAGAAAAAGAATTTCTCGTGAACTTCATGATGAAACAAGCCAAGCCCTTACTTTTCTAATGGTTACAATGCGGATTTTGGCTAATGAAGTTAAAGATATCGAGCAACAGGAGTTACTTAATGTAAGCCGAGAAACTGCGGCAAGTATTTTGCGAGAAATTAGAGATTTAGCGGTAGAATTAAGACCACCCATCCTTGATGATATAGGTTTAATTCCGGCATTAAGGAAA
The DNA here is from genome assembly GCF_016483395.1 of Bacillus cereus group sp. N21. Classification (NCBI taxonomy): domain Bacteria; kingdom Bacillati; phylum Bacillota; class Bacilli; order Caryophanales; family Bacillaceae; genus Bacillus; species Bacillus cereus group sp. N21. The sequence continues at coordinate 132,950 of NZ_JAEHBX010000003.1, read as the reverse complement.
CATGCAAGAAAGTTTGAAGAAAAATTCGCTCTTACTGTAATTCTACACGCTCCCGATGATGACATTGCTACCATAGATAGTCATACTGCTGTAGCACTATACCGAATTGTTCAAGAAAGTCTTACCAATGTAGTGAAACATACAGTAGCAACTGAGATTGTGATTAACATGGAAATCAAGGATTGTTCTATCGAGTTGAGCATCCATGATAACGGTCACGGTATACGTGAGACCGATTTTGAAAAAGCTCGCCAGCAAAATCGGATCGGAATATATGGAATGAAGGAAAGAGCCGAATTACTGGATGGTTCATTTTTTATCAAAACTCACAATATCGGTGGGACCGAAGTTAGGGTGTCTATCCCATTAAAACAGAGAGAAGGGTGTCATGATGAAAAAGACAATCAACATAATGCTAGTTGATGACCACGCCTTGATGAGATCAGGTTTAAAACTACTATTGCAAAAAAGACCGTCCTTAAAAGTTGTAGGTGAAGCCTCTGATGGACTTGAAGCACTCCGGCTTTACGACATTTTAAGGCCCGATATTCTGATATTGGATATATCTTTGCCGCGCTTAGATGGAATCCAAGTTCTCACAGAGATTAAATTACGTTATGAACAAGCGAAAGTCATAGTGCTCACCATGCACGAAGACGAAGACTATATAACATTAATCATGAACGCGGGAGCTTCAGGTTACGTCCCTAAAGCAGCCGTAGATGAAGAATTATACACTGCTATTGATTCCGTTATGGATGGATACCTATACCTTCGCCCAAAGGAAATTTCAACGATGCTAAAAAGATTGCAAAACGAAACAGAGTCCCGAAATCCTTATGTAATTCTAAGCCCACGTGAACGGGAGGTATTGCAGTTTCTTGTTAAAGGATTTTCATTGTCTGAAATTGCTCAAGAATTAACTATCAGTATAAAAACGGTTGATACTCATAAGACGAGAATGTTGAACAAACTTAATCTTTCTAAAAAAAGTGAACTTGTTCAATATGCCATAAAGTATAATTTAATAAACATGATATAACGGGGTAATGTATGTTATAAAAGATCTTATCTCTTCCGACATCCTTATCATATAGCTTTTTTTAGGTTCTATTGCAAAGTTTCCGAAGACATAAAGAAAAAGAATCCCTTATGATTTCTGGGATTCTTTTTCTTGTTTAAAGTTTGCTCACACAAATGATCTGCACATCAATTCATCTTTGATATACAGATCATTTGTATGATAATTTCAAAAAATAAGTGCAGAGAATTATATTACATGAATGCTTTTATAAGTGTTGTTACTAATGGAATTACTCCACCTAAGAATGTTAAAACTGCCATTGCGATTGCCATAATCATTTCCTCCCTTTTAATATTAAGATGTTATGAATCTTTATACCTTTATTATAGTAAGCGCTTACATAAATAGCAATATATTTTAATATGCAATATTACATCTTAAAACCATGTTTTATACTGTCATAATAGAATAGGTAAATTCTACAGTATTTTCCGACGAACTAAACAGCTAATAAACATGAAATTTCGCGTAAAAAAAAAGGAAGAGAATTTTTATAATTCTCTTCCTTCTTTTTTATGTTTTCATAAACATTAATTATCTATCTTAAGAAGGTGCACGTATACAGTTATTGGTTCTGGTGCAAAAATAAATTTTCAAAAAAGTAGGACCTAAATTTCCTACTAAATTACCGATTATGATGCGATACCAAACAATTTATCAATGAAATTTTTTTGATTTTGGGCAGGCTTTACCCCTTGATGAAGTTGCTTCTTTTTCATCATATGCATCGCTTCTATGCCACTCAGTATGTAAGTGGCTGTACGAAATGCTTTGAATCCTAACATCGTGGAACAAGATCATCGCTTGCATACATGACGTTCATGCCTTGTGCCTTATCACCTAAGTTTCCGCCATCCTCCCTTGCCAAAATCAAATTATCATTTAATTTAATCTTAACACATCCGCCATCGTTCCTTTTCGATATTGTTCTATTGGTTCATAGGAAACAAATGAAATAATTAAAACAAAATAACTCCATCCCCAAAATACATACTGTAAATTTAAACAAACATATAAATAGACCTTTATCTCAAATTTTATAAGTTCGAGATAAAGGTCTATTTTAAAACTTACATAATTAATACGCCTTGCCCCAATACACCATATGCTCTGCTTTCTTCCCACAGCATACACATTCTTGTACTAATTCTTCTTGCTCAAATGGTATACAACGCGATGATACTCCTGCTTCTTCTTTTAATTTTTCTTCACAAGCCAGCTCACCACACCACATTGCCTTGATAAACCCTTGCTTTTCATCAGCCGCTTGCTTCATTTCTTCAAAGGCTGTAACACTATATGTGTTTTCATCGCGAAATGCCTTTGCTTTATTGAATAGAGAATCGTGAATCTCATCAAGTAATGATGTGATACGCTCTTCTAATTGATCCATTGATACGAATTCTTTTTCCTTCGTATCGCGTCTGACAAGTACCACTTGATTCTTCTCTATATCTTTTGGACCAACTTCTAATCGAATTGGAACACCCTTCATTTCATACTCGTTAAATTTCCAACCTGGCGTTTTATTACTAGCATCTATTTTTACGCGCGCAACTTTTTGAATACGTCCTTGTAGCTGGGTTGCCTTTTCTAACACACCTTCTTTATGCTGAGCAATTGGTACAATAACAACTTGTACTGGTGCTACTTTTGGCGGCATCACTAGCCCGTTATTATCACTATGAACCATAATAAGTCCACCGATCATTCTTGTTGATACGCCCCAAGATGTTTGATGTACATATTGCCATTTTCCATTACGATCTAAAAATTTAATATCAAACGCTTCAGAGAAATTAGTCCCAAAGTTATGAGATGTTCCTGTTTGAAGCGCTTTTCCATCATGCATTAAACTTTCAATCGTATATGTTGCTTTCGCCCCTGCAAATTTTTCTTTTTCCGTTTTCTGTCCTTTAATTACTGGAATTGCTAAGTAATCTTCACAGAAAGAGGCATACAGGTTTAAAATGTTTAACGTTTCTTCTTGAGATTCTTCTGCCGTTTCATGAATTGTATGACCTTCTTGCCATAAAAACTCAGTTGTACGAAGAAATGGTCTCGTCGTTTTTTCCCAACGAACAACCGAACACCACTGATTATATAATTTAGGTAAATCATTATAAGACTGGACAATTTTTGAAAAATGCTCACAAAATAAAGTTTCAGATGTTGGACGAACGCAGAGTCGTTCCGCTAACTTCTCGTCTCCTCCATGTGTAACCCATGCTACTTCAGGTGCAAATCCTTCCACATGATCCTTCTCTTTTTGTAGTAAGCTCTCTGGAATAAACATTGGCATATACACATTTTCATGACCGGATTCTTTTAATTTCCCATCCATCACTTTCTGCATATTTTCCCATAACGCGTATCCATACGGACGTAAAATCATACATCCTTTTACACTTGAATAATCAACTAACTCAGCTTTTTTCACAATATCGGTATACCACTGAGCAAAGTCTTCTTCCATTTTTGTAATAGCTTGAACTTGTTCTTTTGCCATATTCTTTTCCTCCTTTAGAAAATAAAAAAAGCCCGTGTCCCCTAAATAGGGACCGAGCTTTTGCCGGCGTTACCACCCTGATTCATGCACAAATAAATTGTACATGCTCTCTTTTTGATAACGGGAACTTCCCGCTGCATATGCAGAACGCAAAGGTAGGTTCCATATCGCCTTTTTAAGAATCTTCCAGCCAAACGGATTCTCTCTCTAGAAAAAAGGTGGGACATGTACTAATCCTTTTTCATCGTTATAACGAAATAAATTTGTTGAATATCATAATATAAATTCTATTTTAAAACAATAGCTAATTTTCTTATTTTTATATATTCTTTTCGTTTTTTTCTGTTTTATACTGAATTTACACATAATTTTTCCGAAAGAGTTTTACAAATTGATGAGTAATCATACCGATGATTGTTCCCACTAAAACAAAGAAACATGCAATACCATAACCCATTCCATCCCATCCTCCAATAGCGAAGATAGTAAAAGGAAAGAAAGCTAAACAAAGGAGAATTAAAATAAGTGCAAATATAATATCAAACGGTCTCTTTGGAAATTGCTTCTTTAATAAAAATGAAACAGCAAATACAATGAGAATTGTTACAGCTCCAATTATAAAAAACACTTCAAATCCATTCATTCCATTTCCTCCTTCCATCAATTTTCCTATAATTATTATATGTTTTAAAATTCAAAAAATAAACAATAAACCTTCCTCATGGATGATTTTTTATAATCAGATATTAATAGTGATATACAATAATAAGTATCATAAAATTTGCAGGGATCTACTAAATGTCCCTTATCAATTTTTTATTTTCGCCCTAAACAATTTTACAATTTGATGAAGTAACATTCCAACAACTGTTCCAATTAGTATAAAGAAACATAAGAAACCATATGCCATACCTTCAAATCCACCAATAAAAAATAACGTGATTAGAAAACAAATTATAATGATAATAAGACCAAACGTAATATCAAATGAGCGATTCGGAAAGCTTTTTCGTAACATGAACGACACAAAGAAAACAACAATTACTGTTAGGACACTAATTATTAAAAAGATTTCCATCTTTCTTCCCTCTTGATTTCTTCTTACGCACATTATACTCTTATCAGTCTGAATATATAAAAAATACTTTCTTCTCCGAAAGACATTTTTATTACTAGGTATTAATAGTAATATATAATAATAGCTTATATAACAGGAGGTATACACAATGGGCAAGCCATTAACAAATCATGTAATTGTTTTATCTTTTGACTGTTTATCAGCTTTAGATTTTCCTATATTACAAGAACTTCCTCATTTTCGGTCTTTAATAGAACAAGGTGCAATTGCAAAAAAAGTAGAAGCTATTTATCCTTCTGTAACATATCCAAGTCACGCCACTATTGTAACTGGTAACTATCCTAACAAACATGGTGTTGTAAGCAATACATTACTTCAGCCTGGCAGGGAATCATCAGATTGGCATTGGTACCGCCGTTCTATTAAAGGAACGACATTATATGACGAGGCACGAAAAGCGAATTTAACAACGGCTGCACTTCTATGGCCTGTTACAGGAAGAGCAAAAATTGACTACAACTTACCTGAAATTTTTCCAAACAGACCGTGGCAAAATCAAGTTCTTGTTTCATTATTTAGTGGAAGCCCGTTGTATCAGCTAGATTTAAATCGTCGTTTTGGCCATATTAGAAAAGGATTGTCACAGCCCGAACTTGATGATTTTGTCCTCGCCTCAGCCGTACATACCATACAAACAAAAAAACCGAACGTCATGTTTGTTCACTTTACAGATTTAGATACACAAAGGCATTATCATGGATTTTCTTCTACGGAGACAACAGCTGCTATTCAGCGGCACGATGAGAGACTGGGGAAGATTATCAAAGCATTAAAAGAAACTGGTATATACGAAGCAAGTACAATTATTGCCCTCGGTGATCATAGCGCTCTAAGTGAGAATAAGGCTATTCAATTAAATGTTCTTTTCCATCAAAAAGGACTCATTTCAGTAAATCAAGATGGTAAATTAACAAATTGGAAAGCTTATTGCCAAAGCTGTGATGGCTCTGCTTACGTACATGTAAAGGATAAAAATGATATCCAAACTATACAAGTTGTCCAACACCTTCTTGAAGAACTCCTTCAAGATAAACACAATGGAATCGAATTTATCCTTCATGATGAAGGCGCAAAAGAGCGCGGTGCTGATGGAAACTGTCTTTTTATGCTTGAAGCAAGAGAAGGCTATTACTTCACCGAAAACTACACAGGAGAGTTTATAAAAGAAATCTCGGAAAAAGATGTAACTCCCAGTAAAAAATACACGTTCGGTACGCATGGCTATTCTCCAACAAAACCAAACTATGAGACCATCTTCATCGCCGCTGGAAAAGGCATTCGCCAAGGTGCAATTATTCCTTATATGCGTCTTATTGACGAGGGACCGACCATTGCACGGTTGCTCGGATTATACCTTGGTGAAACTGACGGAACTATAATAGAGGATTTACTTCAATTGTAAAGAAATGTGTATCTATGTAAAAAATACGTAAAACTTACCTCTGTTTCTCTTTTTCCTATTTCTATTTTTGTACACTAATGTTAGAACGACTATAAGGAGGAACATTCTATGAAAAAAATGTCCAGACAAGAAAAAAGCTGGATATTGTATGACTGGGCCAACTCGGTATACTCGCTCGTCATTACAACTGCACTATTTCCTATTTATTTCAAAGCTGCTGCAAAAGAAGCAGGTCTCTCTGGAGCAACTTCAACAGCTTATTGGGGATATGCAAATTCTCTCTCAACACTTTTAATTTCTATTCTCGCTCCTATTCTCGGTACAATTGCCGATTATAAAGGCTTTAAAAAACGCTTTTTCACATTCTTTTTTGGACTCGGTATTATGTTTACAAGTATGCTAGCTGTTGTTCCAACATCACAGTGGTATTTACTACTAGGCTGCTATATGCTCGCTTTAGTTGGATTTGCTGGAGCAAACATTTTCTATGATGCATTTTTAGTAGATATCACAACAGAAGATCGAATGACCCGTATTTCAACTCGTGGTTTTGCATTAGGCTATATCGGAAGTACAATTCCATTTATTGGATGCCTCACTCTAATTATCCTTGCCCAAAAAGGAACAATCCCATTATCAGTTGGTATCGCCAGTCAAATTTCCTTTGCAATTACAGCTCTTTGGTGGGGATTATTTACGATTCCGATGCTCAAAAATGTGGAACAAACGCATTATATTGAACGGCACCCAAAACCGATCACAATGAGTTTTAAGCGCTTAGCTAATACATTTAAAAATATCCGTCAATATCGCACTGTATTTTTGTTCTTGCTTGCTTATTTCTTCTACATTGATGGCGTCGATACAATTATTACAATGTCCACAGCTTATGGCACAGACCTTGGTATTAGTGCGACAAACTTACTTATTATTTTATTTGTAACACAAATTGTCGCTTGTCCATTCGCCTTGCTGTATGGGAAACTATCTGAAACGTTCAAAGACAAGAAAATGCTATATGTCGGTGTTATTATTTATATCATTATTTGTGCATACGCTTATTTTTTAAAAACAACACTCGACTTTTGGATTTTAGCAATGCTTGTCGCAACTTCTCAAGGCGGAATTCAAGCGCTCAGCCGCTCATATTTTGCAAAGTTGGTACCGAAAGAATCTGCAAATGAATTCTTCGGATTCTATAATATTTTCGGTAAGTTCGCAGCTATTATGGGACCCGTATTAGTCGGTGTAACAACTCAGCTAACAGGAAGAACAAATGCTGGTGTACTAAGCATTATCGTTTTATTTATAATCGGCGGATTCATACTAACACGAGTACCGGAAAATGCGACTTCTGTTACACCACCTGCTCCAAAATCGGAAACACTATAATAGAAAATGTCCCTTTCTGCATGCAGAAAGGGACATTTTCTATTATTCTATCGATACCTCCCACTACCATATATATCTATTTTAATTTCCCGACATCTAAGTCGTGGTTATGAAAACAAAAGGAGTTCTCCACTCGTTTTCTCCTTCTGTTTTCACATGGCATGGGGTAAAAAAGACACCGACCGCTCCTACCCATAGGCGGATGCTCTCTCCCACCTAAAAGGAATGGTTTTATGTCGGTCTTTCAATCCGTATTTATATAAAAACTCTACTGCTTATACAAAAATAATTTATCAACCGTTGTCCCTAATACTTCAGCTAAACGAAATGCCAGAGCTAAACTTGGATCATATTTATTATTTTCAATTGCATTTATCGTCTGTCTCGATACTTTACATTTATCAGCTAATGCACCTTGTGAAATATGATTTTCAGTGCGCAATGCGTAAATTTGGTTTTTCACATCTTTTCTCCTAACCTGTAAAATTATTTTTACAACATCAGTATATATTTGGTACATATAGTTGTCAAAAGATCCCCATATAAAGTGAAACTTTAATCAGTGGGGGGCTTACTGCCCGTTAATGCGGGATAAAAAAGGAGCATGAATCGCTCCTGTTCTAGTAGAATTCCTACACCAAAGAATCCGTAACCCCCTTTTGATTTGCATCCTCTTTTTTATTTCTAACTTCTTCATTTATTCTCATACGTAAAATTGGTAAAATCGCGAGTAAAATAAGTGACATCGCTATACAAAATACAATAATAAGTGAAGTCGCTTCTTTTAATCCCCCAGCTAGTGAATTTCCAATTAGCATAGTTCCCATAAAAAGCGGTAAAATTGTACCATTTACACGTCCTACCATATTCTCCCGTACAAGCTGAATCATAAGTGTTCCAACAACAATGTTCACACAAGCTAAGCAAATTCCCGTTCCAAACCGCATCAAACTAGTAATCCAAAATGATGTAGACAGTCCTTCTACAAGAAAAGACATAGCCAAAACACCCATACCAAACACAAACATTTTTTTCGGATTCACTTTTGAAGCAAAGACTGCTGCAACGACGCCTCCAATGAGCATACCTATTCCATCAGCAGCTGCTAAATATTGAACAGCCTCCTTCTCCATTCCCAATCGTTCAATAACAAGAAATATTTCTAATGGATTTGTTAATCCTACTGCTAACCCCATAATCGCGAAAGTAATTGTAATCATACATAAATTTTTTGTTTGAAGGACATACCTCCATCCCTCTTTTATATCATTCCATAATGAGATACTCTCAGGTTTCTCTTTTTCTATCCATCTTGGTAAAAACGAAAGAGTAATAGCCGATAACACAAACAATCCAATTAAGCTATATAGTGAAATAAACAACCCAAGCTGTGTATAAACAATCGATCCTACAACTGGCCCAAAAATCATAAATAGTGACTGTAGCGTTTGGTTTACTGCAATTGCGTTTGCAACATGTTTTTCTTCTACGTAGCGTTTAAATATTCGTGACGATGAAGGCTGAGAAAATTGTCCAACAACCGCTGAAACAAGCGCTGCAAAAAATATAGCCTGCCAATAATCCATTTTTAACAAGAAAACAATCCCAATAATAGATAACATACTCAGCATATCTCCTACTACCATCGTTCGTTTCGGATTCCAGCGATCTGCTAACGCACCACCAATGAATGAAAAAACAAAAATGGGTGCGTATTCCATAATCGATAATAATGAAACTGAAACGGGATCATTATTTGTTCGCTCCATAACGAAATACAAAAGTGCCATATTTCGAATCCAAATTGCAAACTGCTGTAAAATATCAGATGCCATAACAAGCATAAATGCTCGATTTTTAAATAAAGATTTCATACTATCTCTCCTTTATAAACCGACCGTCCAGTCTAATTTAGTATGAAAGAAAAGCTGCTGATTTAAGATTCAGCTGCCATTCCTTGTAGCAGTACATCTATTGCCTTCTTGTAAATGCGTTTCATTTCTGTAGAGTCTAGCTCATAGTAAAGTACCCCAAGCCCTGATAATAAGCCATTTACAATGTACATAAGATCCCTGGTATCTCCTTGACGGAATTCTCCAGATTTTATACCTTCTTCAATTAATTTTTCAAAAACACCATATGATGCCCTTGCTAAAACCAGCATTTCATCCAGAGTTTCTTTGCTCACAATTTGACTTGTAGAAAACTCTTCCACGGCACTAAAAATAGGCTGTTGTATATCTTCCACGTGGTACTCTGCAAGCCCATATAATTTTTCGGTACTCGTATGATAATGCTTTTCTTTTTCATTCCACTTTTCAAGCCAATCATACGTATGTTGTTTTACTACAAATAAAAATAATTCTTCCTTGCTTTTAAAATGATAATAAATGCTACCTTTACTACGTTCAGTAATTTCACAAATATCTTCCATAGATGTTGCAGCGTATCCTTTTTGTGAAAATAACTCTTCCGCTTGGTACGCTATTTCTTTTTTTATCTCTTCTGCACTCTTCCTCATGTTCACACCTCACCAAACCGACCGTTCAGTCTAATATTAACAAATATAAACTCTCTTTTACAAGAGGTCATATTCCTTATTTAAGAAAAAGTATTCTCAAACCATGTTCGAAGTGTATGAATAGCTCCAACCTTCAAACCAAGTTTAACAATAAATACTCCCCCTGCAACTAATAAAAATAAAGCTACCTTCCCTTTATTTTTAACTTTCGGCTTCTTCTCCATGTTCATTCCCCTTATAACATCATATATTCCTTATTTATTAATACATTGCATTTAAACAAACGTTTGTTTAGCTGATTCTATACGGATTCAAGTCAACTAATCAAACGTTTGTTTAAAAAGAAGTACGCCCATAAAGAGCGTATTTTTTTAATCTCCACCTCCGCCACAGCTGCCGCCATCACCACCTGAAAAACCGCTATCTCCTCCAAACGAACTTCCACAATCATGTGAATTATCGCTATCAGATCCTGCAAAGAAAAATGGTGTAGAAGTAGCCGTAGTGGACGTACTATCACCAGTACCTGATTTATAAAGATTTACTTTCCGTTTATTTGATCTAATTGATTTTACAATCATTCCAATTAAAACTAAAAACAATAATGCCGCTATTACAAATCCCATATGAAATCCCCCTTTTATTTTCCGAATATTTTTAATATTAATTCTATATTCCCTAAGGAAATAAATCGTGACTCACAAAGTATTTCTTTTCCTTGATGAAATAATAAAACTGTTGGTGCTGTAAATACTAAATACTTCGCTGAAATTTCTTTCATATCCTCCAACGAAACGACAATATTTTCCATATTTTTATAATGCTTTAACAAACGATTTACCTTCTCTAACATCACATCACGCCACAATTTCCGGTTTTTATGAATAAAAGTAATCATCCTTGTTCTTCAATATATGCTATTAATTCTTCTATTACATATTTTTACTATTATTTTACACGAAAAATTCAAATGATACCACGATATGATATCTAAAAAAATTAGGTCTTAATTTTATTTATACCTATATTCCAAAAAATAAAAAAGTGCGGTACCTCTTATATTAGAGCTACCGCACTTTTTCAATCTTTCTTTAATTTTCTCGCAATCCCGTTCCCTAGAGATTGTAATCCTTGAACAAGAATAATTAGGATAAAGACTGTTGCATACATCACTTCTGGCTCATAACGCAAATGACCGAATCGATATGCTAAATCTCCAAGACCACCTGCTCCTACAAGTCCAGCCATCGCAGTTGCACCGATTAATCCAATCGTTGCGATGGTCAAGCCGAGCACAAGCGATGGACGCGCTTCTCTAACCATAACGTGCCAAATAATTTTTATAGTAGAAACTCCCATCGCTTGATACGCCTCAATTACACCACGATCCACTTCTAGTAAAGCTGTTTCCATTAAACGTGCAATATAAGGAGCTGTAAATACAACAAGCGGTACAATCACACCTTTCACACCAATTGAAGTTCCCATAAGCAGTTTTGTAAACGGTAGAATGAAGAATAATAGAATAATAAATGGAATAGAACGAATGACATTAATAATTGTATTAAAAATAGGGTATACGATTTTATTCTCTAGTTGACCACCAGGCCTTGTTAAAACAAGTGTTACTCCTAGTGGCAATGCAATAATAATTGATATAAGTAGTGAAATTGATGTCATTTGAAACGTTTGAATCGTTGCTTCCCATATCACGTTACTCCATTCATCCAAAAAGGACTTGTTTCCCATACTCTTTCCTACCTCCTTCTACGATGATTCCTTGTTCCTGTAAAAATACTAAAGCTCTATGTACCTCGTTTTCTTCACCTTGCATATGAACAACGAGTTTACCGTACGCTTCATGCTTTAATTGTGTAATATTACCAGATAAAATATTGGGATACACTTGGAATCGTTTTGTAGCAACAGCCAATGCTGGTTCTCCTGAAGAGTTCCCTATAAACGAAAGTGTTACAATCTCCCCAGTGTTTTTTAGCTCTTTCTGTACTTCTTCCGGAATTTCAGCTGCAAAAGCGCTGTTTACAAATTTTTTCGTGGTTACATGTTGCGGATTTGTAAAAATATCCTTTACTGTGCCACTCTCAACCACAGCCCCATTCTCCATTACAGCAACTCGATCACATATACGCTGAATTACATTCATTTCGTGTGTAATTAGCAAAATCGTAATACCTATTTTCTCATTGATCTCTAGTAGCAAATCTAAAATAGAATCTGTTGTTTCTGGGTCTAATGCACTTGTCGCTTCATCACTTAGCAAAATTTCTGGTTCATAGGATAGTGCACGCGCAATCGCAACACGCTGTTTTTGACCACCAGAAAGCTCACTTGGATATGCATCTTTTCTATCAAAAAGGTCAACAATACGTAAATATTTTTCTACTCTTTTTTCAATTTCAGTTTTTGGAATCCCAGCTAGACGTAAAGGTAATGCAATATTTTCATAAACATTGACTGTTTTTAATAAGTTAAATCCTTGAAAAATCATTCCGATTTTTTGTCTCGCTTGCGCTAACTCTTTTGTAGATAAAGTTGTTAAATCTTTTTCATTTACAATTATATTTCCTGTTGTTGGTTTTTCTAATAAATTTACACAACGGATTAATGTACTTTTACCAGCGCCACTATATCCGATGATTCCAAATACTTCTCCTTTCTCTACTTTAAGAGAAATTGGTTTAAGAGCTTCAACCTTACCTTTTTTTGTTGTAAATACTTTGGATACATTTTTCAGTTCAATCATTATAGTCAGCTCCTACCAAGATGGCAAAACAGAACCATCGAATTTTTTCTCGATAAACTCTTTAACTTCTTTAGATTGATACGCTTTCTTTAATTTTTTTACAGCTGCATCATCCTTATTTCCCGTACGAACAACCACCCAGTTTACATATGGTGAATCTTTTCCTTCACGGAAAATAGAATCTTTAGCTGGATTTAGTTTTGCACCTAATGCAAAATTCGTATTAATCGCCGCTGCTTTCACTTCATCTAGCTGCGTTGGTAATTGTGACGCCTCTAATTCAACAATTTTCAAATTCTTCGGATTCTCAATCACATCTTTTGCAGTTGCTTTCTCGGTTGCTTTTGGATCAACCTTTAAAACACCTGCTTTTTCAAATAATTTTAATGCCCGAAGTTCATTCGTTGGATCATTGGGTACAGCAATTGCATCTCCATCTTTTAACTCTTTTACATCTTTCAGTTTTTTAGAATATACTCCCATTGGGAACGTTACCGTTGAAAATACTTCTGTCAATTTCATATTGCGTTCTGCTTTAAATACATCTAAATAGGATTTCGTTTGATAGCTATTCACATCAATGTCTTTTTCGTCTAACGATACATTTGGTGCTACATAATCATTAAATACCTTTAAATCAACTTGTAGACCATCTTTTGCCGCCACTTCTTTTACTTTTTCAAAAATCTGTTCATGTGGTCCACCTGTTACACCAACTGTAATCTTTTTCTCATCTAGCGCTTTTGCTTCCTTCCCCGAATCAGCACTACATGCGCCTAATAACAATACCGTTCCACTTACAATACTTAACAACAACTTTTTCATATACAATTCCCCCTTATATATATCTGTTCTTAAACAAAAAACACCTCTCAAATAAGAGAGGTGTCGAATAGACAAAATAGGCTCCTCTCTTATCTTCCAAAACGAAAATCGTTTTGCAGGAATTAGCACCTTAGCTTATAATTCATAAGCTCGGTTGCCGGGCATCATAGGGCCAGTCCCTCCGCCTCTCTGGATAAGAGTATTTGTATTAAATTTTTCAAAAACTATGGTACTAATAGTAAATCTCACGAAAAATTTTGTCAATAGGATTTTTCTGAATATAATTTATTTACGAATAATGGATTTCTTTCTTCTAATTATCTATTTGGTAGTCTCTAGACGTAATGAGCAATAGCTATGTACAAAGTATCCCTATCGTTAATATACTAGAACAGCAAATACTTTATATAAACAAACGAAAAGAGGTTATACTGTATGCAAGATAAACATGCTATACAAACCCTACTATTATCTCAGATAGAAAAACTCTCTCAATCCTTTCATTACGATTTTTTATATGAAGAGGCACAACAAGGAACACTATGCCAAATACTTTTACGAGATGATAACGGCTCCATCGTAGCAACGCCACTTAGTTTTCATATGTTGATAAACGAAGTTGCTGGTAAAGGAGAACTTATTTTTTATAACGAACATGGTGAATTTCATCGACAAAAATGTGATATTTATACGGAAGACAGTATTGTTAAATTACTATTATTCATTCAAGAACGACTACAAGTAAATCAATAAATAATATGAAAGCAGCTACGTAACATGTAGCTGCTTCATGATCTTCATACTAAAATATTTTATGCCTTGCCCATTACACTCCTAAATAAACGGCTCTCTTATTTTTTAGTAACGTTCATTTCCTCCAGATTCCAAACTCTCGTCACCCAAGACTCATAAAAAGAAGGTTCATGAGAAACGAGTAAAATTGTTCCTTGATAGTGTTCTAAAGCTTCTCTCAATGCCTCTTTCGCCTGTACATCTAAATGATTCGTCGGCTCATCTAGAATTAAAACATTACTCCGCATTAACATAAGTTCACATAAACGTACCTTCGTTTGTTCTCCACCACTTAAAGAGCATAGAGATTGCCGAATGTGATCGGCCTTCAAACCACATCTTGCTAGGGATTGCCGAATTTCTTTTTGCGTCATATCCGGACGCCCTGACCATACTTGCTCAAGTGGTGTAACTTCTACCCTAAATTCTTCTTGAGCAAAATATGCAGGTTGTACCCGCTCTCCAATATGAACTCTCCCGCTTAATGGTTCTAATTGTCCTAACAACGTTTTTAGCATTGTTGTTTTTCCAATTCCATTATGACCAACAATTGCAATCTTTTCGCCCCTTTTCACTTGTAAATTAAGGGATGGAAGCAATGGCTCCACGTAACCAATTTGAATTTGCTGTGCTTGTAATATGCGGCTCACAGGCTCAGTGTGAATCTGAAAATAAAAACGCGGCCGTGGTACATCGTTATGTTTTCCAATTTTTTTCATTTTCTCCAATACCTTTTCACGGCTTTTTGCCTGCTTTGCTTTTCGAATTTTATTTTTTTGAATAAAACTCTCTAAATTTGCAATTTCCTTTTGTTGTCTCGTATAAGCCACTTGCAATTGCTGCTTCTGCAAGCGATAACTTTCTAAAAATCTTTCATAATTCCCCGTATAGCGCTTTATTGTTTGCCCTTCTAAATGATAAATAACATTCGTAATATTGTTTAAAAATGATTCATCATGTGACACAACAATATAGGCATGCTCATACGCTTGTAAATACGCCCTTAGCCAATCTATATGAACTGTATCTAAATAGTTTGTTGGTTCATCTAATAGTAAAACATGTGGCTTCTCTAAAAGAAGCTTCCCAAGTAATAACTTTGTACGCTGGCCACCACTTAATTTTGAAACATCTTTTTTCATCCCTAAGTCTAACAATCCTAAACCAGCTGCTACTTCTTCTATTTTCGTATGAACTTGATAAAAATCTGAACCCTCTAGTATATTTTGTAATTCACCATAGTGTACTAATAACTTATCTAAGTCTGTTTCCTTTGCCATCTTTTCAGCAATGACTATCATTTCACGTTCAATCGCATACAAATGAGAAAATGCACTTTGTAAATATTCCTCAATTGTTGTTCCTTCTTGTAAATCAATGTGCTGCTCTAAAAACCCCGCCTTTACATGCGGAAACCATTCAATCATTCCCCCATCAGGCAAAACTTCTCCTATTAAAAGCCGAAGCAATGTTGACTTTCCTGCACCATTACTTCCGACAAGCCCCGCATGTTCACCTTGTAATAATCGAAAACAAGCATTATATAAAATGGTTTTATCTCCATACGTATGTGTAAGATTTTCTACTGTTAATACGCTCATTTTTGTTCTCTCCTTTTCTTTATAACTAACAAGCCAAATAGGGAGAACAGCAAAATAAAGATCTTATTTAATTGTATATATGAAAAATGGGTAAGGTGAACACACCTTACCCATTACACATTACTATTGTAAAAAAGGATTAAGGTTCTTTACCTGCTGTCTTCAGTTTGGCTTAAACTTTAAAAATGGGCAGACTTCTCCCATATCAAGCTAAAACCATTTGAAGAACAGTTGATAAAGTCATCTTATCCTTTCACTCCTTTATAAATTATTATTGTCTTATAATAAGCATGCACCATGCTCTTATATTTTATTCGTTATGAATCTTTTGGTTCCTCTTTTTCTTTTAAAATTCCTTTGGACATTTTCTCCATTGCATACAGACTTGTAAAATCTAAAATGAGTGAATCCACTCTTTGTTCAATCATTTAACCCATTGTTTCTCCCTCTAAAACAAAAAGCTTCTTAACAGTCACAAAAACTGTTAAGAAGCTTTCATTACTTCCGCATATAAGGAGCCAATATCCCTAAAATCTCGGCCTTATCTTCTTTTAACTCAAGAGATGTTAACATTTCCATCGTTCGAGGACGTGGTAAGTTAACCTTTACTTCACCTACAATCGTAGCTGGCCTTTGTGACATAATGAATACACGATCAGATAATAGAATCGCTTCATCTAAGTCATGGGTTACCATCACGATTGTTTGCTTCTCTTGATGCCATGAATCTAAAAGCCAACGATGCACTTCCATTTTTGTAAATGCATCTAACTTACCAAAGGGTTCATCAAGCAGCATAATCGGCTTTTCGCATAAATAGGTACGAAGGAAACTAATACGCTGACGCATACCACCGGATAATGCATCTGGATAATGATTTGCGTATTCAGCTAGACCAAATTGTTGTAGGGCTTCCATTCCTTCTGTAAGTCTCTCTTTCTTTGGCTTCCCATCAATTTCTAATGGAAGAACAATATTTTGTAGTGCTGAACGCCACGGGAGCAACAAATCTTGTTGCGGCATATAACTTACAATATCCTGTTTTTGAACAAGGGTATCGTTATAGATTACCTCACCACTAGTTGCCTCTTCAACACTCGCAATCAGATTTAATAACGTGCTTTTTCCGCAACCACTTGGGCCTACAAACGAGACAAACTCACCTTCTTGTATAGAAGCACTAATCTTTTCTAGTACATTTTTCCCATCAAATGCTTTCACAACATCTTTTATTTGTAATCCGTTCATTTTTCGCTTGGAAGGAACTCGTTTGTAAAGGCATCTTTTACATCAATTTTCTTTTTAATAACTTTGTTATCGTGTAAGAAATTCATATAATTCGTCCAAACTTCTTCCTTCTGTACTCCCCACGCTTTCGCATCGTCTTGATACTTCGTACTTAACCATTTTTGGCTCTCTTGTACTAACTCTTTATTAATGTCCGGTACATTTTTAATTAAAATATCAGCCGCTTCTTTTGGCTCTTTAATTGCAAAGTTATATCCTTCTGCCGTTGCGTTCATGAATTTTTTCACAAAATCTTTATCTTGCTTTGTATGCTTTTCACTTGTAATAATGACAGGACTATAGAAATCTAACGCTGGATCTAAATCTTTTACCATGATCGTATTTAATTCTTTTCCTTGTCGTTTTGCTTCAATGCCATCCCAGCCATAATAAATCCATTCAAAGTCTGCATCGCGGCCAATTGATTTAAAGAAATCTGTTTGTCCAAGAACAACCTTTTCTACTTTACTAAAATCAGCTTGATGCTTATCCATAATTGTTTTTAACGTCGCTTCTTCTGCTGGTGCACCCCAACCGCCGTAGCGCTTACCTTCAAACCCTTTCGGAGAGGTAATATTATCTTTTTTCAGTGATGCAAATGCAGATGTATTATGTTGAATAATTGCTCCAATTGAAACAACCGGTATTCCTTCAACACGAGCTGATGTTACGTTTTCTTGATAACTCACACCGAAATCAGCTTTTCCTGAAGCAATCATTTGCTCTGCCGATACGTTATCACCCGGCTGAATAATTTCTACATCTAAACCTTGTTTTTTATAGTAGTCTTTCGTCTTTGCTACATATAAACCAGTATGGTTTGTATTCGGGAACCAGTCTAAAACAACTTTTACTTTCTTCCCTTTATCTGTACTCTCTTCTTTCTTCGCCGCATTACAGCCAACAACACCAGCTGCAAGTATTGCAGCTAGCATCACTTTTAAGCCTTTTTTCATTTTCTGTCGTCCTTTCTGTATATCCATGGTGCTGTTATTCTTGCCATAAATTCTACGATAAAATACAAGAGCAATGTCACCATGACAATAATTGCTGCAATACCAAATACACGAGCTGTTAAAAAGGATTTTGTTGCACGAGTAAGCATAACACCTAATCCCTCGCTCGCACCAAGCCACTCCCCAATAATCGCTCCCATCACGCTATATGTAACCGCAATTTTTAATCCAGAGAAAAAGTATGGAAGCACGGCTGGAAATTTTACCTTCTGATAGATTTGCCATTTCGTCGCACGCATTGTTTGTAATAACTTAAGCATGTTCTTATCTACTGTTTGGAAACCTTCTAAAATACTCAAGGCAATCGGAAAGAAGCAAACAAGAATCACGACCATCACTTTCGGCAGCATCCCATACCCAAACCAAATAATGAATAAAGGTGCTAGCACAACAATCGGTATCGTTTGTGATATTACGAGTAACGGATTAATTAAAATGCGAAATAACGGAATCACATCCATAATAATTGCAATACTCGTTCCAAGTAAAATCGCAAAGAATAATCCGATGATAACCTCTTGTAGTGTTTGCATTGTATTTGGCAACAATAAATCTTTCATTCCAATCAGTTCCTGTACAATAGTAGAAGGCTTGGGTAAAATCCACGGTTCAATTCGAAATAATGAAACAGATCCTTCCCATATAGCAATGAGAAGGATAAGCCAAATCGTTGTAATTGTTATGTTAGATCGTTTCTGGTTTTTCATATTCATCACGGTACTTCCAAACTTTCTCATCAATCGTTACACCTGTACTTGGACGATAATGAATTTTAATAGAAGTAATAACCTCTTCTGCTCCAGCATCGACACAAGCTTGTTGTGCACGTTTAATCACGTCAAGAAGCACGTCTAATTCTCCTTCTAGTGTTGTTTCCATCGCACCTACTTCATAACGAACACCCGATTGTTGTACGACTTCAATTGCTTTATCAACAACGGCATACACATCTTTCGTTTTTGCTTGTGGTACGACTGAAAATGAAATTGTAACTTGTTGTGACATCCGAAAATCCTCCTTGCAAAATATGTTTTGTAAAAAGAAAAGGCTTTCCTACAAAATACGTAGGAAAGCCTTGTATGCAAGTTATTATACAACAACATCTGCTTACATCACTTTAAGTAACTCCCTACGCTGGCATTATCCAGATCAGGTTGAGGGTCGATGCTTACTTACATCCTCTCAGCCAATTGGCTCCCCGGTCTTAATTCGTTTTCATTGTAGCATGATTTATTTTTTCAAACAAACAAATCCACATTTTTTTCATAATATGATACCGCTCATAAACTATTGGTCATATATTTTATATTATATTTTCAAAGAAGCTGGTGCCTCAAAACTTGGTAAATGGCATTTTTGGCTCTTAAATATCGGACTACCGATTACGATGATTGCACTCGCTCTTGAGATTTATGGCTACCATGCAGCTATACCTTTTGTTGCTGGTGGAAGTATTCTTGTTGTTCTTGCTATTATCATTTTTGCTATTAATATTTTCACACAAATTAAAGAATCTCTAAAATAAGTCTCTTTCATAAAAAAAAAGCAGAAACGGATGAATTCGTTTCTGCTTTTTTCTTTGCAACACATTTACTATACGTCCATTATTTCTTATTTATATATTAAATTAAAGTAATTGTTTTTCCGAAATAATGTCACAAAATATAGTGAATGTTACATTTTATGTGTTATATAATAAAAAGGTTGATTTAACAGGTCTTTATTTGTTTAATTTAATAATTATCATTCAAATTAAATTATTCAAAAATATCTTACCATATGGATTTTGGAGGTAGTTTATCATGTTTTGGCTACAATTTATTACCTTATTACTCTGCATTTTTATCGGTGCACGCCTTGGTGGAGTTGGACTAGGGGTAATGGGTGGAGTTGGTATGGCAATACTTGTATTCGTATTCCATTTACAACCTACAGCTCCTCCTATTGACGTTATGCTGATGATTTTAGCAGTCATTACAGCTGCAGGTGCCTTACAAGCTGCAGGTGGAATGGATTACCTTGTTCATCTTGCAGAAAAAGCACTTCGTAAAAACCCGAAGCACATTACATTTTTCGCACCTATTGTGACATATTTATTTACATTGTGCGCTGGAACTGGACATGTTGCCTATTCCGTACTTCCCGTTATTGCAGAGGTATCACGTGAATCAGGAATTAGACCTGAACGCCCGATGTCAATTGCCGTAATCGCTTCGCAACAAGCAATTACAGCAAGTCCAATCTCTGCTGCAACTGTGGCCCTGTTAGCAATGCTAGCTGATTATAAAATTACATTGTTAGATATTTTAAAAGTAAGTATTCCTTCTACTTTCATCGCTTGTATGCTAGCTGCTTTCGTTGCCAGCAAAATGGGTAAAGAGTTAAATGAAGACCCTGAATACTTGAAACGATTAAAAGAAGGAATGATTCCTAAACTTGAAGAAAAGAAAGAATTTATCGGTGCAAAGGGCGCCAAATTATCCGTTGTTCTCTTCTTATTTGCAACTATTTTTGTTGTTCTTCTTGGTTCATTCGAAGTACTTCGTCCAGGATGGATGATAGACGGAAAATTAGTTCGTCTTTCAATGCCAAACACAATTGAAATGGTAATGTTAACAATTGCTGCTCTTATTATTATCTTCTGTAAGCCAAATGTAGAAAGCATTGTATCTGGAAATGTCTTCAAAGCCGGCGCTACAGCCGTTGTTGCAATCTTCGGTATCGCTTGGATGGGAGACACATTTTTCAATGGAAACTTAAATACGATTCAAGGATCGATTCAACACCTAGTAACAAGCGCACCATGGTTATTCGCTATTGCGCTATTTATCCTATCTATTTTACTATATAGCCAAGCTGCAACAGTACGTGCTTTAATGCCACTCGGATTATCACTTGGTATTTCACCAGCACTTCTTATTGCCATGTTCCCTGCAGTAAACGGTTATTTCTTCATTCCAAACTACGGAACAATTGTTGCTGCGATCAACTTTGACCGTACAGGAACAACACGTATTGGTAAATATGTATTAAATCATAGCTTTATGATTCCTGGTCTGGTTGCGACATTTGCTTCCATTGGAATTGGGATGCTACTAATTTCAATTATGTTTTAATATATAAAAAGCACAAACTTTTTCTGAATAAAGTTTGTGCTTTTTTCATTTAATCAAACGTTTGTTTAAATTCTTTATTCAATAACCTCTACATTATATCCTTTCTTCTCTATCGCGCTTAGCACTTCTTCAATATGATTTTTATCTTTCGTTTCTAATGATAAATGGAGCTGCGCATACCCAGGAAACACCTTTGTTCCAATTCTCTCTAAATGAATATGTAATACGTTCGCTTCAAAATTTGTCACAATTTCAAGTAAGTGTTGCAAATGTCCTGGTTTATCCTTAATTGTTGTCGCAATGTGAACAAATCGACCAGCTTCAACCATTCCATGTTCAATAATACGAGTGATAAAGTTTACGTCGACATTCCCTCCACTTAAAACTGACACAACCTTTTTTTCTTTCACAGGTACTTTTTGATATAGTAGCGCCGCTAATGAACTAGCACCGGACCCCTCTACTAATAATTTATTGCGTTCAAGTAGCATTAGCATCGTTCGTGCAATTTCCATTTCATCCACACAAAAAATATCATCTACGTAGCGCTCTACAAGCTGAAAAGTAAGCTCACCTGGTCTTTTTACCGCGATTCCATCTGCCATAGTCGGTGAAGATTCTACTGTAATTACTTTCTTTTCTTCAAAGGATTGCTTCATACCTGGACAGGCAAGCGCTTGTACACCATATATTTTTACCGATGGCTTCTGTTCTTTAATCGCCATCGCTATACCTGCAATTAAACCTCCGCCTCCACCAGGACAGATTACTGCATCTATATCATCAAGCTGCTGCATAATTTCTAATCCAACTGTACCTTGACCAGCAATGACAGCCTCATCATCAAACGGGTGAACAAACTTCGCTCCCGTTTGTTCTTTTAAATCAAGCGCGTAAGCTAAAGCATCGTCAAATACATCACCTTGCAATTCCACGTGTGCTCCGTATCGCTTCGTCGCTAGCACTTTACTAAGCGGGGCACCTTTTGGCATCACAATCGTACAAGGAATACCGAGCATATTACTAGAATAGGCAACTCCTTGTGCATGATTTCCAGCAGATGCTGCAATAACTCCATTTTCTAGTTCTCCTTTTTCTAAAGAAACCATCTTATTATAAGAACCACGTACTTTAAAAGAGCCGGTTTTTTGTAGATTTTCAAGCTTTAAATACACTTCATTCTTTGATAATTCACTAAATGTACTTGAATAATCCAGTGGTGTCATATGTACAATGCCTTTCATTTTCTCATGAGCAGCTATAATATCTTGTAAAGAAATCATATGTTCCCCTCCGAAACGATATATGTTCACACATATTAGTTTGAGCCGCACACTTTGTTTTATACGACAAAAAACCATTTCTTCAGATTAGAAATGGTTCTTCCCATATATCAACTGATGAGGGATGATAATCAGTATGGGATGAAGAACCCCCCCACTAATTAAAGTTTCACTTTATCATTAAAAATACCTGTCAGTAAAGACGTACTTTCATAAGGGGAATCCGCTAAACTAATGGCAGAAATAACAGAAACTCCATCAGCCCCTGCCTCTATAACAGAGGCAGCATTTTCAACTGTAATTCCTCCAATACCAACAATCGGGATTATAATTCCCTCTTCTCTAAAATAACGTAATCCTTTCGTTCCTTGCACCGCTTTTGTATCTTTCTTCGTACTCGTCGGAAAAATAGGTCCTACTCCTAAATAATCCGCTCCATTTGCAATGGCAAAGCGTGCTTCTTCTATCGTATGGGCAGATACCCCAACAATTTTATCTCCCATTTTTTCACGAACGGATGTAATTCCTTCATCATCTTGTCCAACATGAATACCATCTGCATCTAATTCAATTGCTAAGTCTACATCATCATTCACGATAAATGGAAGATTATATTCTTTACAAAGTGCTTGTAGCTGCTTTGCAAAATGGACTCGTTCTTTGCCAGTTAAAGCTCCTTCACCCTTTTCACGAAATTGAAAAAGGGTCACTCCACCATCTAGCGCTTCTTTCATTACTCGTAATGGATCCTTTTGGCAATTGTTACTACCCATAATAAAATACACTTGCAATAATTTGGACATTTGCTGTTGATTAATGCGCGCCATTTCCCTCATCCTTTCTTACTGCACCTCTTGGATATTTCCATATTGTTCAATATCATCCACAGTAATGTTTGCTAGCTGATTCAAAAATTCGATTTGGAAACTGCCCGGTCCTAGCTCCACGGTTTTTGCAGCAGCGATTTCTGCTGCTACCCCATAAAACGTTAATGCAGCAACTGCTGCTTTCACATAATCTTTTTCAACCGCTGCAAATGCTCCCATTACAGAAGTTAACAAACATCCCGTCCCTGTAACTTTCGTTAAGATTGGATGGCCGTTACGAATGATAAAAGTTCGCTCACCATTTGTTACAACATCTTCTTTTCCGGTAATAACCGCGACTGTATCTAGTTCATCTGCTGCTTGTTTCGCAATTCCTACAACATCTCCATTTCCAGCACCAACATCAACACCTTTAATTTCCCATTTTTCATTGATAACATTAGCAATTTCCGCTGCATTCCCGCGAATCATTGCTAATTTCACTTCACTTGGAATATGTCTTGCTACTTCAGTTCGGTAAGAAGTAGCTCCAGCACCAACTGGATCAAATAATATTGGTACATGATGTGTATTCGCAGACTTTCCAGCAATTAGCATCGCTTCTACTTCTTCAGGACGAAGCGTACCCATATTTAAAACAAGTGCTCCTGCAATGCTAGCCATTTCAGCCACTTCTTCTTTTGCATACGCCATAACTGGTGATGCTCCTACTGCAAGTAAACCATTGGCCGTAAAGTTTGTCACAACGACATTTGTAATATTATGCACAAGAGGATTAGCCTCTCTCACTGTCTCCACTACTTTTGCGATTTCTTGTATGTTCATTCTTTTCATCTCCTAACTTTATAATGGGAGATACACAAAAAGACACTTTGCGTATGCAAAGTGCCTGAACATGTGCTGTTACACTCTCCCTACGCTGGCATTATCCAACAGGTTCTAATGGTCAACGACAGATTAGTCGTACTCTCAGTCTGCATCCGCAAACTCCCATGTGTTCTTATTCATCTAATTCAGAGTCTACTCTTATTCTAATAAAATAACAAGTTTGTATATTTTTTATCTTTATATTTAGAAAGATATTCTGGCACATTCTTTTGTGGTACATCATCTTTTATCACTTCCAATACTTCGCCACATCACGCTTTGATATTTTTCCATAAAAACGAAAAACATACCCTACTATTCAAAGATATAGAGTATTTAATTAATAACAAAAGGTTAGAATCTTCGGCATAACTGAATCCGCAAAGGATGTATGCTATATTTAACTTACGGAAACTTGAAAGGATGTTTTAAATATGGCAAAAAGTGTTGTAATTGCTGAGAAACCTTCTGTTGCACGTGATATTGCGCGTGTATTGAAGTGTGATAAAAAAGGAAATGGTTATCTTGAAGGTAATAAATATATCGTTACTTGGGCTTTAGGGCATCTCGTTACATTAGCAGACCCAGAAAGCTATGATATAAAATACAAAAAGTGGAATCTAGAAGATTTACCAATGCTACCTGAACGTTTGAAATTGACAGTGATTAAACAAACTGGCAAACAGTTTAATGCCGTTAAAAGTCAACTGATTAGAAAAGATGTTACTGAAATAATAGTGGCTACAGACGCAGGAAGAGAGGGAGAATTAGTCGCGCGTTGGATTATTGATAAAGTTAGAATTAATAAACCTATTAAACGCCTATGGATCTCATCTGTTACCGATAAAGCAATCAAAGATGGCTTCGCAAACTTAAAGCCAGGTAAAGCATATGAAAATTTATACGCTTCAGCTGTCGCACGTTCGGAGGCTGACTGGTATATCGGGCTTAATGCAACACGTGCATTAACTACTCGATTTAATGCTCAACTAAACTGTGGTCGTGTACAAACACCTACTGTAGCTATCATTGCAGGTCGTGAGGACGAAATTAAAAACTTCAAAGCACAAACATACTACGGCATTGAAGCTCAAACAACAGAAAAGTTAACATTGACTTGGCAAGACGCTAGAGGGAATGGTCGCAGTTTTGATAAAGCAAAAATCGATACCATTGTGACAAAACTGGATAAACAAAATGCAACTGTGGTAGAAATCGATAAAAAGGTGAAAAAATCATTTGCTCCTGGTCTTTATGACTTAACAGAGCTACAACGTGATGCGAATAAAATCTTTGGTTATTCTGCAAAAGAAACGTTAAATATTATGCAAAAATTATATGAGCAACATAAAGTACTCACTTACCCTCGTACAGATTCGCGCTATATTTCATCTGATATCGTCGGAACACTTCCAGAGCGTCTAAAAGCGTGTGGAGTAGGAGAATACCGTCCTTTAGCTCATAAAATTTTAAATAAGCCTATAAAATCCACTAAAGCATTTGTTGATGATAGTAAAGTAAGCGATCATCATGCAATCATCCCAACGGAAAGCTATGTGAATTTCTCAGCTTTCACAGATAAAGAACGCAAAATCTATGATTTAGTGGTAAAACGTTTCTTAGCAGTTTTATTCCCAGCCTTTGAATATGAACAACTAACATTACGCACGAAGATTGGTGATGAAACGTTTGTTGCACGTGGCAAAACGATTTTACATTCTGGTTGGAAAGAAGTATATGAAAACCGCTTTGAAGATGACGATGCAGTTGAAGATTTAAAAGAGCAAATTTTACCTCGCATTGAAAAAGGCGATACATTAAGCGTAAAACTAATTGCTCAAACATCAGGTCAAACAAAACCACCTGCACGCTTTAATGAAGCAACGTTACTTTCAGCAATGGAAAACCCTACAAAATACATGGATACGCAAAACAAACAACTTGCTGATACGTTAAAATCAACTGGTGGATTAGGTACTGTGGCTACACGAGCTGACATTATTGACAAACTATTTAATTCATTCTTGATTGAAAAACGTGGTAAAGATATTCACATTACATCAAAAGGTCGTCAGTTACTTGATTTAGTACCGGAAGAACTAAAATCTCCTACACTAACTGCTGAATGGGAACAAAAACTTGAAGCTATCGCAAAAGGTAAATTAAAAAAAGAAATTTTCATTTCCGAGATG
Source organism: Bacillus cereus group sp. N21 (assembly GCF_016483395.1). Taxonomy (NCBI): domain Bacteria; kingdom Bacillati; phylum Bacillota; class Bacilli; order Caryophanales; family Bacillaceae; genus Bacillus; species Bacillus cereus group sp. N21. The sequence goes on along the minus strand of NZ_JAEHBX010000003.1, from coordinate 106,334 downwards.
AAAAACTATACAAAAGAAATCGTTGCTGAAATTAAATCAAGCGATAAAAAGTATAAGCATGAAAACATTTCAACAAAAACTTGTCCAGACTGTGGCAAACCGATGCTCGAAGTAAACGGCAAAAAAGGTAAAATGCTTGTATGCCAAGACCGCGAATGTGGTCATCGTAAAAATGTATCCCGTACGACAAATGCAAGATGCCCTCAATGTAAGAAAAAACTAGAACTTCGCGGTGAAGGAGATGGGCAAATCTTCGCATGTAAATGTGGATATCGTGAGAAGCTTTCTACATTCCAAGAGCGCCGCAAGAAAGAATCAGGAAATAAAGCAGATAAACGCTACGTGCAAAAATATATGAAGCAGCAACAAAAAGAAGAAGAAGAGCCATTAAATAACGCACTAGCAGAAGCATTAAAAAAGTTAAAATTTGAATAAAAAAAGTTCCTACCGCTCTCGGTAGGAACTTTTTTTAATGAATAATTTTACTTCCTTTTGCATTCTCAACAAATTTCTCACTCGACTTGTTAATCGGTGTTTTCAGTACCAATGCAAGTACAAGCATGATTACCACAAAGACACTTAACACGAGAAGATCTCTTATCACAATATCCCAAAGCATTCCGCCCACTGTTTCACGAATCACGCTAATTGCATATGTGAACGGTAAGAACGGATAGATCGATTGGAAGAATTTTGGAAGCATTTGAATTGGGAATGTTCCGCCTGATCCAGCTACTTGTAGTACGAGTAAAATGATTGCCATCGATTTCCCAATGTTTCCGAAAACAGAAACGAGTGAATACACGATACAAACAAAGACTCCACCAATGAATAAGCTGAATAGAACAAACCAAAACTTATCAACTACATACGTACCAAGTAAGAAAATATCTCCCATCGATACGATAAACGCCTGTGCAAGACCTATCGTTAAGAATGTTAAAAAGCGTCCGAAGTAAATCTCATGACTCTTATAATTTGCCTCTGGCTCATGTACTTCTACTGTTAATAATGAAACCATTAAAAGTGCCCCTACCCATAATGCAAGCACTGTATAGAATGGTGACATCCCCGAACCGTAGTTTGGCATCGCAAATAATTTATTTTCTTTTAAATTTACTGGATTTGCAAAGTAATCACTTTGCTGTTCAACATCATTTTTCAATAACTTGATGATATCTTTTATATCTTCTTCCGATTCAAATTTACGAATTTTATCTGCTAATTCTTTAATCTTTTTCTCAGTAGCCGGCATTTCTGCTTTAATATCTTCAACTTTCTTCGTACCTTCTACTAAGCCTTTTGATGAATCTTCTAGCAGTTTTTTAACATCTGGAAGACTTTTATTTGCTTCACCTAGAATTTTAGCAGTATCTTTTGACATTTGCTTTGTACGTTCAATTGCCGTATTAAAGCTCGGAACGATTTCAGAATCATATCTTGCTAAAATGTCGCCTAATTGTGCTGAAGTACTTTTTGATACTTGGTTAATACTTTCAATTACATCTTTTGCTGGCTGCTGTCCTTTATCAATCGCAGCAATTCCTTTATTCGTTAAATCCATCCCTTTTTGAAGATCAGCTTTTACTTTGTTTAGCTTATCAATCTGATTGTTAACATTTTTATCGCTATTAACATCACCTAAAATTTTATTCAAATCATTTAAGACAGGTATCATATCGTCAATCATATTTATAGTTGCTTGAAATTGACCATTTAAGCTGTTTAAAGCCGTTTTTGTAGTACCTAATCCATTAATACCTTTATTTTGTAAATCTCCTTTTGCTTTTTTGAAATCTTCTACTGTATTTCCTGCCTGATTTTTCAACTGCTCTGCCGTGCTCACTGCTTTTTGGAAATCAGTTACAAAAGTTTCGTTATAATCTTTTTCAGCTTGATCAATTAAACCATTTACTGCATTTAACTTTTGGTTAATTCCATCTCTCACATCTTGTTTTACTTCTTGACCTGTACTAATTAACTCTCCAACATGCTTAATTCTATTATTTACATCTTGCATAGAATCTCTAATAGCTGTTAAATGTTCTTTTCTGTTCTTAAAGAAATCTTGCCCGAATTTAGTTGGTGCTTTCTCTTTTAAACTAGCCATGGTATCAATCAGAGAAGACACATTATTAATATCAGTCTGAAAATTATTAGAGACGGTCTCTACATTTTTCTTTGCTATCTCTGGATCAATCTTTCCATTTTGTAACCCAGCCATAACACTTTGTGCATATGCAGTTCCCACACGCGCGGAGTTAAAAACATTGTTCACAGTTTGATTAATACCGTTCGCTATATTTTTATATCCCTCTGTATTAACTTGTGGAAGATCTGGGAGGGCTATATTTAAATCAAACCCTGGATGCATTAAAAAGTCTGTAGCCGTCGCTGCACCATCCATTCCTTTTTTCAATACCGTTAAGTTATTTTTCATAACGTCAGGCGCATTTTCTAAAGTTTGACCATTTCTTGCAAAGAATGCATCCAAATCTTTCGTCATTTGTTGTCCATCACGAATCACATTTTCTACTGTCGGTAATGTATCTTGTGCAGTCTTCACAAGCCCTTGCGCTCTACCGGCATCATCTAACGCCGTATCCACAAGTTTATACATTTCTGGGAACTCTGCTTCTAACTTAAATACAAGATCCTTTACTTTTTCAATACTTGGTAAGTTTGTTTCTAAATCGATTCCAAGGTCATTGAAGATTTCAAAAATCTCACCGTTTGCTGTTTTAACGAAGTTTTTACTGATTTCTTCTGTTATACCTGATGCACCTTTCGCTGTAATTTTCGGTGCAATGGCATTGACCTTTTCATTCACAAAATAATCAAGTTCTGGCTTTTGCGGATTATCGCTAATTACCGTTGCAATTTTTTCAGAGAAATCTTTCGGGATCGTAATACTTGCATAATAATCCCCGTGTTCTACTCCATAAATTGCTTGCTTTTCATCAACGAATTTCCATCCCATATTTTTATTCTTTTTGAGCGAATCTACAATTTCATTCCCGATGTTAATATCTTTTCCCCGTAAATTTGATCCAGCATCTTGGTTGGAAACTGCAATTGGAACATCTTTCGTGTTCCCATATGGATCCCAGGAAGCTTTAATGTTAAACCATGCATATAACGATGGCAAAATCATAAGTCCTAATACAATTACAATCGCAGCCCAATGTTTGGCTACATTCCGTAAGTCTGTCGTATAAATACGCCATATCTGTTTCATATAAGCTATCACCTAATTATATATTTTTCCTTCTTTAGAAAATGATGCATGCATTTTGCAATTATATCATTTTCCTCATCGTGGATTAAACGAAAATGTACTATTTTTCCAAACAAAACACTTCACTTACTTCATTATATAACGAAGTCGATAAAGTATTCATGCAAAATGACCAAATCGGTTTTACATTCAGTAATAACAAATATATAGGAAATGTCATAAAAAATACAAGTATTTTATCTTGGAAATACTTGTATTCACAAAAAAAATCCTCATAGCGCTTACATTGCTATGAGGATTTCTTCTATTATTATATATCTAATTGAACTTCTACTCCGAAATGATCTGAAATAATATTTCGATTTATACCATTGAAAATGACCTTTGAAGAAATAACTGTTTTTGGTTTGTTACTTAAAATAAGATCAATTCGTAAATTTTGCTTATTTTCATCCCAACCAGCAATTTTTCCTTGTACAGTTGTTCCTTCATCTTTTTTAAAAGCTAGTTCATATGTGTCATAAAGCCCTTTTTGCATGAGATAATCGTATCCTTCTCCTTGTAAACGGGCATTATTATTAAAATCGCCCATTAAAATTGAAAGTTCGTTTTCATTCACATGCTGCGTTAAACAATTCACTTGGCCTTGAAACGTTTCTTCCTCATCATTCCACCACCCAAGGTGACATGAATAAAACGTCATATTCTTTCCTTTATAAGAAACTGTTGCACTTACAATTTTACGTGCTTTCCAATAAGAAGTATCCTTACTTTCTGATACAAAGAAAGAATCTTGTTTCACAATAGGATGTTTCGTTATGATAGCTGAACCTTCTTCATATATGTCATAACCAATATGCGAGTAATCCCAAACAATATTGTAATTTCCTGAACCCAACTTCTCAAGCTCTGCAAGTAATACAAGGCCAAAGTTATCCTTTTTCTTATTACCGCATACATTTTGAGCTTTTATAGACTGACTAACCTCTTGCAAGGCAATAACATCGTAACCTTCCTCTTGAATCGTTTTAGCAAGATGTCTTATTTTTTCTATTTGATTCTCTTCTTGCCAAGAGTGGCAGTTTAAAGTGAGTAATTTCATTTATTATGCACCTAACATATCTTGGATGTCTGATTTCAACACATCAGCTTTCGGACCATATACTGCTTGAACACCTTTGTCTTTTACAATGAGACCTAAAGCACCGTTTTGCTTCCACTGTGCTTCTGGTGCAACAGCTTCTAAATTTTTCACTGTTACACGTAAACGTGTCATACAAGCATCTACATCCGCAATATTATCTTTTCCACCTAAAAGTTCAATAACCTTTGTTGCTAATGAACCCTCTTTTACATTCGTTGTGCCTTCTTCTGATTCATCTTCATTATCAATATAGTTCCCTGCACGACCTGGCGTTGGTAAATTGAATTTTTTAATTAAGAAATTGAATAATGTAAAGTTTAAACCGAAGAATACCGCTGACACAACAACAAAGTTAATTAAATCTCTTGTTAACCCCGCATTTATCATCATTGGTGTACGTGTAATTAACTCAATAAATCCAAATGCATGAACACGTAAGTTAATTAAATCCGCTAATGCAAATGCAAGTCCTGTTGTAATCGCGTATACAATATATAATACTGGTGCAATAAACATGAACATGAATTCAATTGGTTCCGTTACACCTGTTAAAAATACTGCTAATGCTGCAGATAAGAACATTGGTTTATATTTTGCACGTTTATCTTTATCGACATTACGGAACATCGCAAATGCAATACCAATTAATGATGCAGTTGAACCAATAACTTGCCCAACTTTGAAACGAGCTGGAACAACATTATTTAATAAATCGTTATATGCTTTTGTATCCCCTTTTGCTAACAAGTTATTTAAATCAGTAATCCATGCAAGCCATAATGGATCTTGTCCCGCAACAACCTGACCAACTTTTGCTCCAGTTAACATCGTATATGTTCCACCAAGCTCCGTATAGTTCATAGGAATCGTTAACATATGATGTAATCCGAACGGTAATAGTAAACGCTCTAATGTCCCGTATACAAATGGTGCAACAATTGGTGCACTATCTTTAGATGCTGCGATCCAGCGACCAAACTCATTTAATCCGCTTTGGATAAATGGCCATAAAAGTGATAAAGCAATCGCAGTAACTGTAGACCATACAATTACAACGAACGGTACAAAGCGTTTTCCGTTAAAGAACGCTAATGCTTGTGGTAATTTATTATAGTTATAGTATTTATTATATAAGGTAGCTCCTAAGAACCCTGTAATAATCCCTACGAATACTCCCATGTTCAATGCTGGTGCACCAAGTACAGAAGTGAAATAATCCTTTACAAGTAAATCTCCTGCTAATAATGAAGAAACTTTCGCTTTTGAATCCGTTAACATTTCAGCGTTAACACCAAATATAGCTCCCGTAATTCGGTTCGTTAAGACGAATGCTAACAGTGCTGCGAATGCACCACCTGCCCGGTCTTTCGCCCAAGACCCCCCAATTGCTACTGCAAATAAAATATGCAAGTTTGTAATAATTGCCCAACCGATGTCTTCCATTACTCTAGCAATTGTATGTACTGCATTTACATCCCCAGCAGACATACCAATTAGCTTACCGATGGAAATCATTAAGCCAGCAGCTGGCATAACAGCTACAACAACTAGCAATGCTTTCCCGAACTTCTGCCAAAAATCAAAAGACGTAATTTTCATCTGTTTTTTCCTCCTCTTTATTTATAAAATCCCTAATAATATAGATAATAATTTCTTTTTACCTACGAAAACGATACCTTTTTAACGCAAACGTTTTCATAAATCTATTTTAATAAAAGCGTTTTCATATTGCAATATAAATTTATTATTTTTCATAAAAAAAGATGCTACGAGAGCATCTTTTTTTATTAAGAAATACGATAAACCCTTGTTTCATAAGGTTTTAAAGTAATTGTAGTACATTTATTATGTTCCGCTACTTCATAGTTATTTAAAAGCAAACGTTTGCGTTCTAAAGAGAATGTATCCTCATTATACACAGCATTTTCTTTAGATATATTACTAATCACAACAACTTTTGCATCATTTAACGTACGCGTATACGCATAAACCTGCGGATCATTCTCTAAAATCAAATCATATGTGCCATAATTAAATACATCATGCTCTTTTTTTAGTGCAATCATCTTTTTATAGAAATTAAAAATAGAACTAGTCTCTACTTGCTGCTTTTGAACATTAATTTCTTTATAATTTGGATTCATTCCAAACCACGGTTTCCCTGTTGTAAAACCAGCGTTTTCTTCATCATTCCATTGCATTGGTGTACGTGAATTATCACGACAAGATGCCCAAATAATTTCCATCATTTCTTGATGTGATACGCCTTCTGCAATTTTCTCGCGATATAAATTCTTAATTGCTACGTCATCATAATCTTCAATATTTTGGAATTGAACATTTGTCATACCAATTTCTTGTCCTTGATAAATAAACGGTGTTCCGTGCATAAAGAAGTACATTGCTCCTAAAGCTGTTGCACTTTCACGCCAATACTGTTTATCATCTCCCCACGTAGAAACAATCCGTGGTTTATCATGATTTTCAATATACAACGCATTCCATCCCTTATTTTCTAAACCTTTTTGCCACTTCGTTAACACCTTTTTCAGTTCCACAACATCAAGTTCCTTTTTCTTTTCTGCATCCCATAAACTTAAATGCTCAAACTGAAATACCATATTAAATTTACCGTTTTCTTCTCCAACCCAAAGATCAGCATCTTCAACTTTGACACCATTGGCTTCCCCAACAGTCATAATATCGTATTTTGAAAATGTATTCTCCTTCAACTCTTCTAAAAGTGGCTGAATTCCATTTACATTCATATGTTTATCAAAAGAAGGCACATACTTTAACCCTTTTGGATTTGGCATGTCTTTTAGGCCTTCTTCTTTTTTGATATGACTGATTGCATCTACACGGAAACCATCAATTCCTTTATCTAGCCACCAGTTTACAGTATCATATAAAACTTCACGGACCTGTGCATTCTCCCAGTTTAAATCTGGTTGTTTACGTGAGAATATGTGTAAGAAATATTGATCTGTTACTTCATCATATTCCCAAGCAGAACCGCTAAAGATACTTTCCCAATTATTTGGCTCTTCTCCATCCTTACCATCGCGCCAAATATACCAATCACGTTTTGGATTATCTTTAGACGAACGCGATTCAATAAACCAAGGATGTTCATCACTCGTGTGATTAATAACTAAATCAATAATGAGCTTCATACCACGTTTATGCACTTCATCTAGTAATTCATCAAAATCAGCCATTGTACCAAATTCATCCATAATGTCTTGATAGTCACTAATATCATAACCATTATCATCATTCGGTGATTTATACATTGGACAAATCCAAATTACATCGATACCTAAATCCTTTAAATAATCAAGTTTTGTAATAATACCTTGTAAATCTCCAATACCATCACCATTGGAATCCATAAAGCTACGTGGATAAATTTGATAAGCGACAGCTTCTTTCCACCATGTTTTATTCATAATAATTCTCTCCTTTTGCATCCATCTTAAAAATTTATGCAAACGTTTTCGTAACACTATCATAACAAAATATAGAGAGTTTGCAATGAGAAATTTCATCTTATTACTAAATATCTACTTTTCTTTAAGAAACAATACTCCATTTCATTAACCTTACATATTTTTATGGTGTACATACTTGGTGGGAATTTCTCACTCCCCTTTATCATTAATAAAGTGAAACTTTAATCAGTGGGGGATTCTTCATCCCCCACTGATTATTAGCCCTCACCAATCGGGCTTTTACGGACAGTTGGTTCCCTGAATTCTGATGTGTGGGTCTTAATTACAAATAAAAAGTCATCCAATTTATGCCCGATTATTCGCAACATTTTGGATGACTAAAGTTTACTTTTCTTTTTCATTTCTAATTCTTTCTCCTAATAACAAACCTCATTTTCATAAACTAATTATTTGTCTTATGATTTTCATTTAATGACCGCAATTTAATATTTGGTGCTTTATTTTTCACTACGACGTCATCATAAACAACTGGAACTTGAAACTCAAATTGCTTTGTTTCATGTCGCTGTAAGTAAATAGGTGTTGGTACCTGATAACTCTTTAATTTTTGATTTGCATCTTGATATAAAACAAGTTGTAATGCTTGTGAATGATTGCGATAATTTTTTAAAGTGACGACGCAATTTTGTTCAAAATTATCTCCCTTTTTCTCCATCGTACATTGGCTATCCTCTTTTTTGTATTCAATTGCCTCTAGTCCTTTTTTCCCTGTGTAATGCCATGTTTTATCAAGAGTTTGAAGTATTTCATTTAAAGTAAATGGCATTATGATAATCAAGACACTCATACACACTACTTTTATGTTATTTAGCTTTTTTAACCAATTAGAATCCTTCTTTTCTAACCACTTTATAAGAAATAGAAAAGAAATTGCTTGTAATGTAAAAGAACAAATCCAGATATTCGAAATCTTATACTCCATATAAATATATGTATCTACTGGAATCCCGTATGCGTGAAATAATTTTTCTCCAATTAATTCATTATCATTTGGCATTTTTATTAATAGTAATACTCCGACACTGTAAAAAATGGCTACTAATCGATCATATTCAATCCGAATCATTCTTTCTCCCTTCTCCTTTGTTTTTTATTATCGATTTTAGCTAACATTATCGGAATATACAATCTTTTTATAGGGAATAACATAAAAAAGTTCCTTATAAATATATAAAGAACTTTATTAATATACAATATGAAGTTTTCACATCGAAATTTCCTCAAAGTACGTTGGATTATGTATAGTAATTTTTTTACCTAGAACCGTAACAATACTATCATTTTTTAATTGTTTTAATACACCGCTAACAGTCTCTCGAGATGTTCCAGATATCTTTGAAATTTCAATTGTTGTAAGTGGACATGCGATTACAATTTCCTCACCATCTTGTTCTCCTAAATCATTCATTAAATAATTTAATGTCTGGATAACACGATCTTGTGCATTTGGGATTGTAATATTTTGCACCCGATTTTCGTTAATTTTTAATATAGAGGATAACTGCTGAACAACGTACATTAGCTGTGTCCGACTTGCTTTTACCATATCTTCAAAAATCACTGTAGGAATATAGTAAACATCCACATCTGTCATTGCTTCCGCTGTATAATTATATGCATTGTCTGTAAACATACCACCATAAGGGAAAATAGAAAGTCGCTTTACATAGTCTTCATATAATAAATTCCCGTTTTGATTTATTCGCTCTAACTTTACAAAACCATCTAGCATAAAATAAATTCTTTCTCTTGAATCACCTTCTAAAAATAAAAACTGACCTTTCTTATAAGTTCGCCAATAAACAAACTCTGATAGGCTTTTTAATTTTGTATCTGTTACATGAGAAAATAATTCAAACTGCTTCAAGTCTTTAACTACGTTCCGTCTGTTCATAAAATTCCTTCTCTCTTGCTATATATCGGAGTGAAACATCGAGAAAGCGTATTCAATTTTATTTTATCACACTTAACTTACACAGCTTTTGTTTATCATGAATACTTTATGAACGTTTTATCCAAAAATTAACAAACAAAAAAGAATGAAGTTGCTACCTCATTCTTTTTGAAATTACTAGTAATAGAAGAGCTATGTTTATACACAAGCATATACGTCCTGCTTAGAAATAATCGTACCAGCTTTTTCTTCTAACGCTTCATATACTTTTTCTAATGAAGTAATAATTGTTTTTCGCTTTGGATCTGCATTTGCAAAACTAATAGCAGCTTCAATTTTTGGAAGCATACTACCTGCTGCAAATTGTTTCTCCTGTATATACCCTTCTAATTCATCGACTGTAACAGCCTCTAATCTCTTTTGATTAGGCTGATTAAAATGCACATAAACATAATCAACTGCCGTTAAAATCACAAGTGTATCAGCATCTACTAGTTCTGCTAACTTTTGAGCTGCAAAGTCCTTATCAATGACAGCTTCAGTACCTTTTAACCCTTCCTCAGACTCAATAACGGGGATTCCTCCACCTCCAACAGCAATGACTATATTTCCACCTTCAACTAATGAATTGATTACTTTATGCTCGTGAATGCTCACAGGCTTTGGTGATGGAACAACGCGTCTCCATCCTCTTCCTGCATCCTCTTTAAATACAGCTTTTGTTTCTTCCATTAACTTTCTTGCTTCTTCTTCTGTATAGAAAGGCCCAATTGGTTTTGTTGGATTTCGGAATGCCTCATCCTTTTCATCCACGACAACACGTGTTATAACCGTGGCTACTTCTTTTTTTATTTTACGCTTTTTCAAAGCCTTCTCAATTGCATTTTCCATCCAATATCCGATCATCCCTTGGCTCATTGCACCACAAGTATCTAACGGCATTGCCGGTGTTTTTTCCGTATCTGCTGCTTTTTGTTGCAATAAAATATTACCTACTTGCGGGCCATTTCCATGTGCAATAACAATATCAATGTTATTTTCCATAATTTTAACAAGTTGTTCTGCTGTTCTTTCTAATGCTTCTTGCTGCGCCTCGGCAGTAGCATTTCCAGATTGTATAGCATTTCCCCCTAGTGCAACTACGATTTTTCTTCGTGTCATATTTCAACCCTCCAATTAATTCAGTTTCACAAAATTTTATAAAGTGATACTCCCTGTAATTAATCCATAAATCGCGAAAAATGCTAAGGCACCAATAGCTACAGAGGATGCCAGTTCCACACGAGTAAATATTTGTTTTGGATTCGTTTGCTTTTGAACATTGTAAAAGATGAAAATACCAGGTGCATATAATGTCATTGTTAGTAATAAGTAATCTAAGCCAGCTGCATACACTAACCAAATTCCATAAATACTTGCTACCAAACCAATGATTATATTTTTTGTTCGATCTTTTTCTTTAGATTGTAAACTGTGCTTAAATTGATAGAATGCTGAAAAAGCATACGGAATTAAAATAGCAGAGGACGCGAGAGAAAATGCAAAATGATATGCTTGATCTGAAACAACAAATGTTAATAAAAAAATTTGAATTAAACCATTTGTTATCCATAATGAATTTATAGGAGCTTTGTTTTTGTTTTCTTTCGCAAACCACTTTGGAAACACTCCGTCTTTAGCAGCTAAATATGGAATTTCAGATGCGAGTAGCGTCCATCCTAACCAAGCACCTAATACAGAAATGACTAAACCTAAGTTAATAAAAATAGCGCCCCATTTTCCGACAACGCTTTCAAATAAATACGCCATAGACGGATTTTTCAAATTAGCAACATCAGCTTGTTGCATAAGACCAAGAGATAGTAATGTAAGTAGGATATAAATGATGAGTGTACCAATTAATCCGATGACTGTTGCTTTCCCCACATCGCTTCGGCTTTTCGCACGACTTGATAAGACAACAGCCCCTTCTACACCAATAAATACCCAAAGAGTTACAAGCATTGTGCTCTTAACTTGACTACCTACTGCTCCCCAAGAAAAGGAACCAGCTTGTCCCCAAAAACCATCTAAGAAAATATCAATATGGAAGGCGAAAATTCCTACAACAATAAAGACAAATACAGGCACTAATTTTGCAATTGTTGTTACTAAATTTACAAGTGCTGCTGATTGTACCCCACGTAAAATTAGCATGTGAACACACCATAGCAATATACTCGCTCCAATAATCGAAGCTACATTTTGTCCACCTTCAAAAACTGGGAAGAAATAACCTAATGAAGAGAATAATAATGTACCGTAAGCTACATTACCAAGCCAAGCAGATAGCCAATATCCCCAGGCACTATTAAATCCCATAAAATTACCAAATCCTGCTTTTGCATAACTAAAAATACCACCATCTAAATCTGGTCTTTTTACAGTTAAATTTTGAAATGATAATCCAAGAGCAATCATCCCAACCCCTGTTATAACCCAACCGATAATAATGGCTCCCGCACCAGCGCCTTTTGCCATATCACTTGCTAAGTTAAATGCTCCACCGCCTATCATGGAACCAACGACAAGAGCTGTTAAAGTAAATAGTCCTAGTTTCTTTTCTTCACCCATTACACTCACCTCTCTTTAATTGCAATAAGAAGAAAACAACAATAGTGAATGATAGTGTCTAAAGGAGGAGAAAGAAGGAAGATTACCTTCCTTCTTTACTCCATATTTCCTAAAGTAGCTGCCATAACCGCTTTAATTGTATGCATTCTATTTTCTGCTTGATCAAATACTTTTGAATGCTTACTACGGAAGACTTCGTCACTTACTTCCATTTCTTTTATTCCATATTTTTCATAAATTTCTTCTCCGTACATTGTTTCCGCATCATGAAATGCAGGTAAACAATGTAAGAACACCACATTTTCATTTCCAGTTTCTTTAATCATTTGCATATTTACTTGATAAGGCGTCAATAATTCAATACGTTCAGCAAACTTATCTTCTTCCCCCATAGATACCCATACATCTGTATAAATTACATCCGCATCTGCAACAGCCTCTTGAACATTACTTGTTACCATTACTCGATCATTATATTTTTTTGCTAAATCAATAACTTCTTGTGCTGGCCATAATGATTCTGGTGTACAAATACGGACTTCCATTCCAACAATTGCACCGCCGACTAATAAGCTATTTGCTACATTGTTCCGCCCGTCCCCAACATAAACGAGCTTAACGTCTTTTAAACGTCCCACATGCTCTCTTATTGTTAATAAATCTGCAAGTGTTTGTGTTGGATGCCACATATCTGTTAAGCCATTCCATACTGGCACACCAGAATTGTTTGCTAAAGATTCTACTGTCGCATGATCGAAACCACGGAATTCAATCCCATCAAACATACGCCCTAAAACTTTTGCTGTATCTTCAACAGATTCTTTTTTTCCGAGCTGAATATCACCTTTACCTAAGTATTCAGGGTTGGCACCTAAATCTGTACAAGCTACTGTAAATGCACACCGTGTACGAGTTGAAGTTTTTTCGAATAAGAGTGCAACATTTTTACCTTCTAAATAACGATGCGGAATACCATTTTTCTTTTTCTCTTTTAATTCTGCTGCTAAATCTAGAAAGTATAATAATTCTTCTTCCGTAAAATCTTTTTCAGCAAGAAAACTTCTTCCTTTTAAGTTTGGTTTAGTCATCAACATGATTCATCCCTACTTTCTCCGTTTTTTATACTAAATATCTTTTCGAACAATCGGCATACTCATGCAACGTGGACCCCCACGACCGCGAGATAATTCCGAGCTGAGTACTTCAATAACTTCTATACCATGCTCACGTAATAAAGCATTAGATACATAGTTGCGATCATATGTAACAACTACTCCTGGCGCAATCGCCAATGTATTAGATCCATCGTTCCATTGTTCACGAGCAGAAGCGATCACATCTCCTCCTCCGCAAGGGATAAGTACTAATTCACTTAAACCTAATACTTCTTTTAAAGCTTCAGTTAAAGATGTACGATGGGTAATTTTAAGAGTTTCTTCATCCTTTCCTTTTTCTAATATATATATATTCATATTTCCTTTTGGTCCTTGAATAGCTGGGTGAATTGTAAATTTGTCATAATCGACCATTGTAAACACTGTATCTAAGTGCATAAAAGCACGACATTTTGGAATTTCTATTGCTAGCACTTTTTTAATTTTATTTTGGCGACTAAATAAGTTTTTAGCTAAACGCTCAATTGCTTTAGCTGAAGTACGAGCAGATACCCCAATTGCAATTGTTTCCTCATTTAAAATCAGTTCGTCGCCACCTTCAATCGGAAATTTATAATCACGATCTAACCAAACTGGCACATCATGACTTGCAAATCGTGGATGATGTTTAATGATATATTCCATAAACAATGATTCACGTCTCCGTGCCGGTTCTCTCATTTTGTTAATTGTTAAACCGTCACCTATACTAGCTGCTGGATCACGAGTAAAATATAAATTTGGCATTGGATCTAAATAGAATGGATAATGATCTTCCATTAATTCATACAGATGCGTTTTTTTACTAGTTTCAATTTCGTTTTTCCGCACGCCACCCATAATTTTCTGAATCAATTCTTCATTTGAAAAGGAAAGTAAATATTCTTTTAAAGTTTGATGTGCAACATTTACGTCAGTCTGTCCTTCTTTTAAAATACGATCAACAAATTCTTCACGAAGTTTTTTATCAACTAACGCCTCAGCTGCTAGTTTTTCTAAATAAAGAACTTCAACACCCCGATTGCGTAATGTTTGTGCAAAATAATCATGTTCTTTTTGAATAATTGGTAAATATGGGATATCGTCAAATAATAATTGTTGCAAATAATCTGGCGTTAAATTTTCCACTTCTTTACCAGGACGTTTTAATAAAACCGTTTGTAATTCCCCAATTTCTGAAGTAACATGTATCGGATGTTTCATTTGTTGTACCTCCTTTTAAATTTGTTTGATGTCTACAAATACATAATAAACGGTACGTACTTCCCTTCTTGTGAAAGCGCTAACATTTTCAAGTGGAATATTTCACAATTTATTTTTTAAAATAATATATATTTGTATTTTTATAAGGTTTTTTGCTCCATATTTTGCAAAACAGCTATATATTACGTATATATAATGAATAACCCTTTACTAATTCATATTAAAATTTCAAAAAAAGATCCTATTTCTAATAAAAATTAGAAATAGGATCTTCACTTACATAATCAATTTCAATCTTTCTTCTAGAACCTTCCTATCCGATTGTGATCGAGAAATCACAAGGCACGTATCATTTCCACATATACATCCTACTTTTTCTTTCCAATCTAAAGAATCCAATAATACACCAATAACATGGGCATTTCCCGGTAATGTTTTAATGATTGTTAATTGCTCTACACAATCAATTTTCACAACAACTTCTTTTATTTTTTTCTTTAATTTCATATCCGTTTGTAAACTGTCTTCTGAAAAAATCTTATATATTGTTAATCCACTTGCAGAGGTTACCTTTATTAAATTTAATTCACGAATATCTCGTGAAATCGTTGCTTGTGTAACTACTACACCATGTTCTTCTAACAATTCTACTAATTTCTCTTGTGTATCTATTTCACACTCTCTTATCAATTGTTTAATTAGCCGTTGTCTTTTCTCCTTTTTCATAAAAGACATCCTTTCGAATATTATAACTTTATTATATCTTGCTATAATTTCCATTCGAAAGAGATAAAGGTAAATGTTGCGGAAACGTTCATAGTTTATAATTATTCCTCTTAAAGGAATTCAAACTTTAAAGCATTTTCTTAGTCATGCTCCAAATTCTTCAGCGAGCATTTGGCATCAATCACTCATAGGAGCTGTAGAAGACATTGCTTCAAGTGAAACAGCTTATTTCCATCGAAAAGCAATTATTGCTCAAGAATACCTTACATCTTGGAAATGCGACAATGAGGAACAACAAAATATACGTTGGATTAAAGATTTACGAAATGCTATGGCACCTTATACATTAGGTGATTATGTCAATTGGCCTGATATTGATATTACAGATTGGCAAAACACTTACTATGGCACAAACTTTACAAGGTTACGTAAAGTAAAAACAGTATATGACCCTTGTAATGTTTTTCGATTCCCACAAAGCATCCCTCCCTTCCATAAATAAAATATAAATTTCTCTCACTTTTTTATTTTCTTCAAAGCCTCTTTTTATCACCTTACTAACCGAATCATCTTCCTAATTTCACGTTCCCTAGACAATGTTTTTCGCAAAAAATAAAGGGTTTTGGCACTTTATGACTAATAACAAAAATAAGGGGCAACATTTGTAAAATACAAATTTGACTGGGGGATTGGTATGATTCAAGTTCAAAATCTAGTAAAGTCATTTGGTTCATTAGACGTTTTAAAAGGGATCAATTTAGAAGTAAAAGAAAAAGAAGTTGTTGTTTTAATTGGCGCGAGCGGCTCAGGAAAAAGCACTTTACTTCGTTGTCTCAACTTTTTAGAAATGTACGATGAAGGAGAAATTCACTTACAAGGGAAACGAATTAATCCTAAAAGTACAAACTTAAACAAAGTCCGCGAAAATGTTGGAATGGTATTTCAACATTTTAACCTCTTTCCACATATGACCTCATTAGAAAACATCATAGAAGCACCTATTCATGTAAAAAAAATGGACAAAACAAAAGCGAAAGAAATTGGAACCGACCTATTACAAAAGGTTGGATTACAAGACAAAGCAAACGTGACACCTCACCTTTTATCTGGTGGACAAAAACAACGTGTTGCGATCGCACGCGCACT
Source organism: Bacillus cereus group sp. N21 (assembly GCF_016483395.1). Taxonomy (NCBI): domain Bacteria; kingdom Bacillati; phylum Bacillota; class Bacilli; order Caryophanales; family Bacillaceae; genus Bacillus; species Bacillus cereus group sp. N21. The sequence goes on along the minus strand of NZ_JAEHBX010000003.1, from coordinate 89,701 downwards.
TGCAATGAATCCTAAAATCATGCTATTTGATGAACCTACATCTGCTCTTGATCCTGAACTTGTTGGAGAAGTACTCCAAGTTATGAAAGAGCTTGCTGGTGAAGGAATGACAATGGTAATCGTCACCCATGAAATGAACTTTGCACGGGATGTAGCAGATCGCGTCATTTTTATGGATAATGGACAAATTGTAGAGGATGCACCACCAGAACAATTTTTTTCAGCACCGTCAAATGAGAGAGCAAAACAGTTTTTACGAAACATTTTATAGAGAGGGACTTCACTCCCCACGAATACTTAAACCATTAAAACTCATACGGGTGGCCTAATTGCCCCACCCATGGAAACTTTCCATAGCAATTAAGATACGGCTGTTTAACCCGTATGTGCAGGATGAATATATAGGAGGGGTTTTGATGAGAAAGAAAATACTTACTGTTTTTGCAGCAATTACACTATGTGTATCCTTCGTCCTTGGAGCCTGTAGTAAGGAAACTTCAACAAATGAAGGGAAAGAGTTTCGCTATGCAATGAGCGGCTTATATAAACCTTTTAACTTCAAAGAAAATGACGGAAAACTAGTTGGTTTTGATGTCGAAATTGGTGAGGCACTCGCAAAAAAAATGGGAATGAAGCCTGTTCCAGTTACAAATCCTTGGGAAACATTGATTCAAGGTCTAAAAGCAAAAAAATATGACGTCATATTAGGAAGTATGGCAATTACAGAAGACCGCCTAAAAGCCGTTAATTTTACGAATCCATACTATCGCTCTGGTGCACAAATTTTCGTAGCTAAAAAGAACAATTCCATTTCTTCAGTAGAAGACTTAAAAGGAAAAAAAATCGGTGTTGTAAAAGCTAGTACATTTAAAACACTTGTGGAAAAACATACAGATCAAATCACAGAATACGACAGTGACATTACAGCTCTTATGGATTTGGAACCGGGCCGAGTAGATGCTGTTATTACGGATCAAATGGTTGGTCTTCGTATGATAAAAGAAGGAAAATCAAATATAAAAGAAGCTGGCAAACCATTAAATCTTGAGGAAATGGGAATTGCAATTCGCAAAGATGATAAAGAGATGGTGAAGAAAGTAAACAAAGCATTAGAGGAAATTATTAAAGATGGCACATATGAAAAAATCAGTAAAAAATGGTTTGGAAAAAATATTCTTGGAGAAGAGGAAAAGACAAAATAAAATGATTTACCCTTCTAAAAAACAAATCATTTTTAATCCATAAGCGATGCCCCACCTCAGCCGTGGGGTATTTGCATCTATTTCCTAAAATAAATTCTATATTGAGGTGACGTTGATGATTGAAATTTTCATATCTACATATCCAACATTTCTAAAAGCAATTGTCATGACTTTACAATTAACATTAACTTCATTATTACTTGGTTCATTAATCGGACTTCTATTCGCCTTTTTTCGTATTTCCAATAATAAAATTTTAAATAGTATTGCACACATATATATTGCTGTTATCCGAGGCACACCATTAATCGTTCAAATCATGATTCTTTATTTCGGCATTACGTCTATTATCGTTCTGTCTCCATTTTGGGCTGGTGCCATTGCTTTAGCAATTCATAACGGTGCATATATTACAGAAATTTTCCGTGGCTCCATTCAATCGGTCGATCGCGGCCAATTAGAAGCGGCTCGTTCTTTAGGAATGTCCTATCCACTCGCTATGCGCCGTATCATTTTACCGCAAGCATTTCGATTATCAATCCCACCGCTCGGAAACCAATTTGTCATTGGATTAAAAGATTCTTCCCTTGTCGCATACGTAGGAATGTCTGAGCTTTGGGGATCCGGTTTATCTATAGCTGCTGGAAACTTTAAGCAACTTGAAACATACATTGTTGTTAGTGCCTATTATCTTGTACTCGTCCTTTTGTTTACTTACCTCGTAAATCTCTTAGAGAAAAAACTTCAGCGTAAACAAAGTAATTCTATACAAGTAAATAAAGAGAAAGAAAAAGCAGTCTCTTTATAGGAAGAATTGTAGCAACCCTTTCATCTATTAGATTGAAAAAGGAATCAATGAAAAGTTACTATTACATGCAAAAAAACAATCAAAATACAAACTAAAAAAAGCAAGCTACTTTTTAGGTAGCTTGCTTTTATAGTTAAAGGGTTCTAAATAATCTATTCCAGAATCATGGATTCACTTTTTTGATAGTTTCCTGTTCTTCTATATGCTCCTCACGATATGCAATATTATCAGGGTCTAACCCATTCCCTAAAGAACCATAGAAATGTTCCCTATGAGGATCAACTAATTCACTGCCTTGATAATATACGCGAGGTGTGTTCCAAAGTGCTGCCATTGCTTTCGTCATCGGCATTTCATGATAACGCTCCGGCCACATTTCTTTAATTTTTTCTTTTACTAATGGGTAATACTTAGAACTCATAGCAGGGAACAAATGATGTTCCGTATGATATGAGAAGTTAAAATGCAAAACATCAACCCAGCGCGGCACTGTTACAGATAAACAGTTAGCTAATGGATCATTTACAGGAACAATTGGATTTAAACGGTGATTTGTTGCAATATAGCCCATTACAATAAAGTTTGCAATGAGTAATGGAATCACATAAGCAAACAACCACTTCGTAGGCCCCATAATAAATAGCAAACTAATCCAAACCGTCCATGGCAAAAGAAGTTGAAGCCATACAGACTTCTGATTCGATGACTTAAATTCTTTTATAAAATGAAAGAACATACGAGTTGAATGTATTGTAAATTGAATTGTTAGTGACAGAAAACTGAAGAAAGAACGCACATGCAAGGGCATACGATACACCCATCTTAAAAATTTACTCTTCTTCATCTTTTCAAGTGTTGGCCACGCATCAGGGTCATGTTCTTCATGCTGTGTATGAACATGGTGCGTCGCATTGTGCCATTTTCTCCACAATTTCGGTCCTGTAGATAATGGCATAAATGCAATTGCCCCTAAAAAATCACGAAGCCATGCTTTTCTTACAACTGTTCCGTGCAAGATTTCATGTCCTAAAAATCCAAGTGAAGCAAAACATAACCCTAGAACAATTGCAATTCCAAGATTTGCCCACACATTCAAATCGAATAAACCAATCGCTATTAACCCAGCTACCGCCACAAGTAAATAAGCCAGTCCACCAAACAAACGAGTTGGAACTGGTTTAAATGCTTTTTTTGGCAAATGCGGCGATACACGTGCTGCATACCATCCAAACGTATGAAGCTCCTTCATCCTTTTGCCCCTTTCTTATGCCGCGCTTACGCAACTTGCATAAATCAATTCTTGTTTCCAGATTGATAATACTAGTTAATTACAAAAAGCATTTATAATAAGTAAATCATACTCACTCTATCGTCACTCATTTTCGCTTTTATTATCAATGAAAAACATTTCTCTTTTTACTCTTTATCAACCTTTCCACATGATGAATCATATCAATAGACTTTCCATATTGTCAATAACTTTTATGACCTAGTAATAAAATGTGGTTATATTTTTATAATAATATTTTATTTCACCAAAGGAAAAGCATAGGTTTTATAAGCTTTTATCCATTATATATATAAATACTTTCACATATAAGAAAGTCTGCTTCACTCAAGAAAAGCTTATATATGAACATCAATAATTCTTTATAGAATCGACTGTCATTTAAAATAACCTTATAAAGGAATACTCATTTTTATTATATTAGAATAATATTTATGTTTTGTAAATATTTAAAACTTATTCTTAATTTCTTCTGTTCACTGTACAGTAGTATCTCCTTCTCCTAGATTGAAAATAAGCTACATGAATTTTATATAAATTGGAAAAAATAAGTAGTAAATTATTTTAAAACAGGAGGGACATACGATGACAAACAATTCATTTCCCCAATTTCCAGAACCGTACTGGCGCGATTCTACTTCATTCCCTATTTTCCCCAAGCTATCAGAAAATATAAAAGCAGAAGTTGCAATTATTGGTGCTGGAATTACAGGCATCACAACTGCTTATTTACTTGCAAAAGAGGGCATGAAAGTTGTTTTAATCGATTCCGGAAATATTTTAAATGGAACGACAGGCCATACGACTGCAAAAATCACAGCACAACACGATCTCATTTATGATGAGCTCATTGATCATTTTGGAGCTGATCAAGCGCGCCTCTACTATGAGGCAAACGAAAAAGCATTGCAATTTATAAAAGAAACAGTCCGAACAAATAACATTGATTGTGACTTTACTGAAGAGGACGCCTACTTATATACAACTTGCAATGACGGATTACGGAAATTAACAAAAGAATATGAAGCTTATAAAAAACTAAATATTCCTTGTGACTATGTAGAGTCCATTCCACTTCCTATCTCAGTTCAGGGAGCACTTGTTATGAAAAAACAAGCACAGTTCCATCCTCTTCATTATTTAAAGAACCTTGTTGAACAGTTTATTGAAGCAGGCGGAACAATCTATGAGCAAACCACTGCAATCGATATCGAGAAAGGATTCTATCCGCAAGTCATTACAAAAGATGGCCATCGTATTACATGTGGATATGTCGTCTCCTGTTCTCATTTTCCTTTCTATGATGCAAATAGCTTTTTCTTCACAAGAATGTATGCAGAACGTTCCTACGTTCTAGCTATAAAAGCAAAAAAAGATTATCCCGGAGGCATGTATTTAAGCATAGACACTCCTACACGCTCCTTACGTTACACAACAGTAAATGGAGAAAAAATTATTCTTGTTGGGGGTGAAAGTCATAAAACAGGACAAGGAATCAATACAATGCTTCATTATGAAGCATTGCACTCTTTCGCAGAAGAAACATTTGGAATAGATGCAATCCCTTACAGATGGTCAGCACAAGACTTAATTACCCTAGATAAACTACCTTACATCGGCCATATTAATGAAAATAATCCAAATATATTCGTTGCAACAGGTTATCGAAAATGGGGGATGACAACAGGAACTGCTGCAGCTCAACTACTAAAGGACTCTATTACAAAAATAGATAACCCGTATAAAGAACTCTTTGCCCCATCACGATTCCATGCAGATCCAGATATAAAAACATTTGTTTCTCAAAACCTTGATGTAGCAAAACATTTGATCGAAGGCAAGTTAGAATTTGCTCTGCGTAAACCAGAAGATCTTGAAAATGGTGAAGGTGCCGTTGTAAGAGTACATGGAAAACGTGCAGGCGCTTATAAAGACAACGAAGGAAAATTGCATATTGTTGATACGACCTGTACACACCTTGGCTGTGAAGTAGAATGGAATAGCGGTGATTGTACGTGGGATTGTCCTTGTCATGGATCACGCTTTTCAATTGAAGGAGATGTAATTGAGGGGCCGGCAGATAAGCCGTTAAAACGGGTTGATGGAGAATAAAGTTAACTAAAACAAACAGAGCACCAATCTACTGGTGCTCTTTCTCAAATAACATATCCCGAAACAAGCCATTCAACCTCTCAACCTCAATGCCCTTTCCCTTTTCAATACCTTTCACATACTCTTGATAATACTTTATCTGCCTCTCTAAAAATTCATTTAATACGATAATCTTCGGACCAGCGTCTAACTCAACACCATCCTTTTTCTTTAGTAGTAAATCTTCAATTTCATCAAAAAGCTCTTGTTCTAGCGACAATTCAGTAATGAATCGTTCAAATTCTACAGGCGGCAATGTCCCTTTCTCTTCTAACCATTTGCAAGCTAAAATAGGGCGCAATACATAGAAGTACTTTTTCAACTTCACGCTCTCTCCTTGTAGAAATTCACGATAGTTTTTTGAAGCCATATGTAAGTAGTGATACATCGTTGCTTTAGGATCAAAATCATTTTCGCTCATTTTCTGTAGACGCTCTGGAAGATCAGAGTTCTTAGAATAAAAGATTGGAGAACGGATCCATTCTAATAGTGCTGGATTTGATTTTGCAAATAACTGCAGAGCTTTTCTAATATCCCAACCGCTTATATCTAAAGCATCACTAATTGGATACTCAATCACATCACGTTTTTCATTAATAGATAAATACCAGTCTACTGAATGAATGTATACAAATCTAACATCATAATCACTATCTTTCGACTGAAATCCCCATGCACGACTTCCAGATTCGACAGCAAATAAAATTTTCACATTGTTCTCTTTTTCAATTCTCTGTAATTCTAATTGAATTTTATCCCTCATATATATCATCCTCATTTTCTGATCATTTCCCTGGAAATTCGACAAATATAATCTACTTATTATTGGCGTGTTATTCTACTTTTAACATCAATATCTCAGTAACTCTATAGTATGTAACATAACTAAATTTAAAAGGAAGCTGCTAGGCCTTCCCTGGCAGCTCTATAAACATTTCATTTTTGTTGCTCGCTAACAAGCTTTGCAATTCGCTCAAACTCACCCTGAATTTCATTTTTATACATATCTACTTTTGTAAAATCCATCGCAGCAATATAAATCCGTTCTAATTTATCTCGAACTGCTTTTGCCTTCGCTAAGAACGACATTGCTTCACTCATTTTTGTTTTGTATTGAATGGAAACATCCCGAATTTCTGTTGCATATTTTTCATCCGTTCCTGGCGTAACGATGAGATCATACATATCAATAATCTCATCACCTTCTCGCTCTGGAAAATATTCATGTGGCGCGGTGCTGTCAAAGATCGCAAAACCTAATTCTCTTACAATAATCATATCTAGGCTATTTGGATCAAAGCCGCAATGATATACTTCAACTTCAAATCCTTTCTCTTCCGCTGCCCCAGCTAATTTTTTTAACATCGTTGATTTTCCTGAACCCGGGCGTCCTTTTATAAAATAACGATGCGGGATATCTTCTGTTAAATTTGGAACGAAATCAACCGCCCCTTTTGGTGTTGCTGCCCCTAAGAAACGGTGCTTTACCACCGCTTGTTTTCCTTTGTTATCTGCAAATAACTTTTGTATAAGCTGGCTTGTTAATTCATTCGCTTTTTGAAAATCAATATTATTAATATAAATTTTCTCCCAATCATCATGTATAACTAATGCCTCTTTGAAACAAATATATGCTGATTGAAATGCATCGCTTGCTTCCGATATATAACGTACAATTTCATTTTTATGTTTTCGTAATTTCCCTGAGTCCCAAGCAACACCTAAGTTTACGTATTCTTCCACAACTCCAGGTGTTTTTGGCTCAATGACATGTGGTGCTGTTCCATCTACAATTCCTACTTTTAATTTTGGAATAATAATACCATCGATGGATTTATTATCAGAAGAACAATGTAACAGTTCAATATCATATCCTCTTCCAACCCACTCACGCCCAATTGCTTTCATCAATGAGGATTTCCCTGTCCCTGGACCACCTTTCAAAATGAAAAGTCTTTCCAATCCCCTTACATTTTCCTCATATAAACTATAAAAACCTCTCGCGGTATTTCCTCCAGCATAATAATTTAAAATTTTCCCTGTCACTGCCCTCACTCCTTTATAGCAGTCTACTTACATAAGTTACAATATGCACGACGCTTCAATTGGGTGAATACCTATTTTTTTATTCTTGCAACAAAAAAGCAGAGATCATCATTGACCTCTGCTTCGATATTTTCGATTTAAATTAAGAAAAAACTGTTCAATCCGAGGACGAACCCATGCAAAATAATCTTTATCTTTCTTTTTCTTACAAATAATTTCTTTTCCATCAACCATTCCGACAAGCTCTAGTTCCAACAATTGCCTCGTAAATTCTAGAATATTCACTTCTTCTTTTGGATACTCTTCCTTTAGCTTTTCTTCAATTTCTCCCAATAAAAATCCGTCACGCATCATTGCAAGTGCATCAATCCAAAGTGGCGGCATTTCATATTTTTCTCCTGTAATTGTATCCTTTACAATATAATTCTTTTGATCTTTTCGAAATTGAATAGTGTGTAAACATACGGTCGAATTTAATGTTAGTTCCATCGTACCACCTCTGTCATAATATCAGCATAGAAAAAAGGATGCATGTGCACCCCTCTTTTTTAATTCACATAAAACCCAATTCAATATAAACATTCATACAAGTAAAAACTACAAACCGGTACATGAGTAATAAAACTACATGTCGATATTTTCCTCCATTATAAACTAAGTTTTTTATAAAAAAAAGCATTCTTGAAGCTTTTTATAAAATGTTTATATTTACACAACAAGAGCACTTTTCTGAAAAGTACTCTTGTCTTTAAATTCTATATAGTTGGCAATGTCACTTCTACTTTTGTCCCTGTGCCAATGTTACTTTTGAATTGAATCATCCCTTGATGCTCTTCAATAATTTTATTTGTAATGATTAAACCAAGACCAGTTCCATTTTCCTTTGTCGTATAAACAGACTTTCCAAGTCTCTCTATTCTTTCGCTATCCATACCGCATCCCTCATCTTGAATGCAAATAAACAATTTTTCTTCTATCGTTTTATAGGCAGAAATTCTCAAATCTTCACCATGCATCATCGATTCAATCCCATTTTTCACAAGATTTAATAAGACTTGCTTTAATTGTTTTTCATCACCCTTTATATCAGGTAACGCCTCATCTACTTGTATATGTATTTTTACAGCGTACTGCATTGCATAACTTTCCATCAAATGAACAACATATAACAGAACTTTTCGCATATCACATAATTGATACATTGTTGGTTTCGGTTTTCCAAGTAACATTAACTCACTAACAAATCCATTGATTCTCTCAATTTCCTGCAGCATAATATCATAACTAGCATTATCAGCTAGATTGCGCTCTTTTTGAATTTGAGTAAAGCCCTTTAAAGTCATTCCTATCTAACTTTTACGTCATGTGAAATTTCTAGTAATATTATCCTATATAAAATAGCTATACTATTTTTATTCTAACTTCCTTTCATACCATAACACTAAAAGAGGGAGTGAACAAACTCCCCCTGTTAACAATTACACAAAATGAAACCTTAATCAGTGGAAGCCTCATTCCACACTGATTATTAGTCCTCACCAATCTGGTTTTTACAGTCAGTTGATCCACCACCTAACCTCTTCGCTTTCGCTGAACTTTGAGGTGAAGGTCTTACTGCCCACAAATGGCGGGATAAATTATATCCACTTCACCCGCTCATGAAGCAATCCATCCGTAAATGAATTATCACCCATCACAAAATCTTTCATATAAACATGTAAATATTCACCATACTTACTTTTTGTATTAAGTAATAATTCCTCAACATAATACACACCTGGTGAAAATATATCTAGCAGTAAACTGGACAAACCAGCATAGATTCCGCAACCAACTTGAAAATAAGTCGCGTTTGTCTTATATTTCTGGAAAACTTCACTACTATTCATTACATTGTACATATATTTTTCATTGTCTTCATAGACAAGTAACACACCAACTAAATCTTCTCCGACTATTTCTTCCTCTGCTGGATTAAAAACTTTTCGATTCCAATTCCATAATTTATCCACATCATCTAGATTTTTTCGAATTAAATCTGTTGTATATTCATTAATACGATAAAGAAAACCCACTTCCATATCAAATGTTTTACCAAGAATCAGAACTTCTTCATGTGGCATTAGGCAACCATGAAACTCTTTCTCTCCTAATCTCACTTTATATTCCGAAGCATATACATCCTCATAAAAATAGATGGGCCGATGATGACTCACATACATTGGATAACTTAATATTGCTTCATCAAGAAAACGTTCTACCGCCCATGAAGCATACAGTGTATTAGGTTTTATAAGACTTTGGTCTGCAAAGAAAGAATAATCATGCTCTATAATATAACACGCACGTGGTTTTTTTCCCGGTTGTTCTTTCATAAGCTGTACAACCATCCATTGAACAACACCAGGATTCATTCCCGATCCTATGATAGCTCTTGTATTTATAAAATTATTTTTTCCTTTTCAAATCTCGTATAACGTTCTGTAAGCTGAAACCCCTTTAAGCTATCATCCTGATCCACCTGCTCATTCTCCAAAGCTGAATTTACATACGAAATACCTAATTCATTACAACAACTAAGTATACGAATCGTATCTGCTCCGGAAACGTCGATAACTACACCTGCATCCGTTTTCTGTAAATGCTGTTTAAACAGTATTGTATTTTGAAGATCCATTTCATGAAGAAAGAATTTCCCCTTTAAATTCGGAAATAATTCGTCATAATAGCTTTTTTCCTTTTGCTTTATATCAACGAGATGAAACTTTAAATCTTTTATCATAGAATAGATGGGATCATTTATATTCGCCACAGTTTGATTTAAAACTGCCAATACTGCTTTAGCGGCTCCTCCCCCACTACCAAGTAATGTAATTGAAAAAGAATGTCTAAGCTGACTCACCCTGAAAACCCCTTTAATATTTAGTTAGATAATACATAATCTATTCAATTTTGAAAGGATAGCTTGGACATAATAAACATGCTCGTACACATTTTTTATTATAAAAATATACCTTTCTCTCTTACTAATCCATGATTAAATAAATTAAATATTTAATCAGTGAGGAGATGTCTTCATCCCTCACTGATAGTTAGCCCTCACCAATCGGGCTTTTACGGGATAAAAATAGACTCGACCTTTTCTTTTACACACATAAAAGAAAAAGCAAGCCTTCTTAACAAGCTTACGGAAAATGAACCGATTTTACATGTTGAATATTTAAATATACTTTTTCATCACGCGCCTTGATCAATTCAATATGACCATCTTCAATTTTCGTCATCTTCCCAATTTTATTTGAATGTTCGCCTAAATCAAACACCATAATTTTCCTTGCCATTTTGATTAGTTGTTCTTCAAATGTTCTAGCTAGTGTAATATTTAATGGATTAACTGAAAGCTCATTTTTATTGAGGGAATACGGAATTTGATTTTCTTGATAGGGGATTAACCATTTTAGATGTTTTAAAGAAATATATACTGTTTTGTACACAGGACTATAGAATACTAAATAATCATTCATAACACTTGCAACATAACCATGAATAGGATAACCACCAGCTACATAAATCTCCGTAAAAATCCCTTTAGATGTGCTCAGTACTTTTCGAAGGGAAATTGATGGTGACTCTCTTTTAATAACAGAATCTGTTTCTGGCTTGTGTATTTCGGTCACAAGACTCGCCATAAATTTATAATATTGAATATGATATAAGGAAATATAGATGTAGTCTTTCCCATCATAAATAACAACAATATCATTGCCTACATCAATTAATAATCCTTTAAACCTTTTCTCGCCAATTAATTTAACATAGATATATTCTCCAATATTTTTGCTTAGTTCGTTCACCTGTATCCTCCTTTCTCCAAAGCGTAACTTCCTCTTTATCTCTCATTCACATGTAGCTAAAAAAGAATAATAGGGGGCTAAAACATGTATGCAAAGTGACACAATGCTCTCTTTCTATCTGTATGAATAGTAGAGGAGGGCATTTAGACTATAGTAAAATAATAGCAATTGAACAAAAAACATTCGCCACTACCTATTCCATACTGCCCCCTCTTATTTATCAAACATTACTCTTCTTCATCTTTATTAGTTTTAACGATTTGATTTACGTTTTTAATGTGAAAGTTAATAACGTAAATTACCTCATCACGGTTCACTAATGTAACGTATTCTTCATTTACATCACTTAATAAACCTTCTACGCTTTCTGGTCCACCGCGATTAATTTTGACCCATTTATACTTAAGACTACCTAGTATCTCTTGAAACGTTGCACCATCCGCATAGGATTGCTCAATAAAATAAGGATTTAACCCTATCTCTTTTGCCTTTTTTACAACACCCTTTACATGCTTCTGTTGATAATAAATGACCTCTCCTGTATTTCCTTGAAGAACGAGATAATCATCACCTGCTGCCAGCAACACACCTGTACGGCTTTCTGGTCCACCAAGGTTTACTTTTACACCTTGATAAACCAAGCTTTTTATTTGATTTTCAGGAAATATATTTTCCAATTTCATCCCTCCTTCCCCTCTTTTGTTATTATTTGGATCGATTATATCGACTTGATTGTCTTGTTGCTCTTGCTCTTGAATATTGAACATATGCTGTCTGATCGGATTTTTGGTTATTTGACTGATAATCATCTTCTTCTAGTGCTTGCAGACCATAATTCATACTTTTAATATGGAAATGTGGAATCTGTACAACTTCCTCTTTTACAATTAATGTCACATATTCAGAAGAAACATCTTGTAGAATTCCTTCAATCTTTTCTGGACCGCCGCGGTTAATTTTCACCCAACGATACTTTAAATTTTGAAGTAAGCCTTGAAAATCTTCACCTTGTGCAAATGTTGGTAAAACTCCAATGTCTGCAGCAACATCTTTCGCATTTTTTGTAATACTTTTTAGATGTTGAAACTGATAATAGTAAAACGTTCTGTTTTCACTCAATAAAATAAAATGATCCGAATACACTGCGACCACTGTACCTTTTTGAGACTCTGGTCCACCTCGATTCACTCTAACACTCTCTCCAATCAATCCATACAGCAAATCACTACTAATCGTGCTCATGAGAAAACCCCTTTCATTGTTTTATAAGTCGTTTGCACTGATAGTATATGTATCTGTACAGGTTACGTTCTCTATGATTGTCCCATTATATAAAAATATGTTTTTAACACGGGGGTACATCTATCCAATATGTATATCTCTGATGTACAAAAGACTAGCATGGCTTCTATCAATACCCAGCATGTCATTAGCCGCCATTTATGCACACAATTTTACTATTTCATCATAAAAAAATACCGTTTCAAGATACTTATCCTACAGATCTTGAAACAGTATTTATAAAGTGAAACTTTACTTAGTGGAGGATTTTTCATCCTCCATTAATATTAGCCCTCACCAATCGGGCTTTTACGGGCAATTTATTCTCCACCTAGCTTCTTTACTTTTGTTGAAATTAAAGTGGGAATATTACTGCCCACAAATAGCAGGATAAAAATGATTCTGTATCATTTTTCATAGAGTACTACGCTATAGGCCCATGAGTTTTAATCTTCGTCTTTTACATCCATATCCTCTGGAATTGGCTCATTTAATATTTCTTCTACTAACTGTTTATATTTTTCCATTTGCTCTAAATGCGCATTGAACTGTTCTTTATTCAGCAAATATTGCTCACCGTCATACACGGCTCGAATTCGTTTTTGCTGAACCAATTCTTCAATGTAAGATTCCGGAATATTTAAATATTCTGCTGCTTCTTTTACCGTTATATACAATTGTTTCATTCCCTTATTATTTTTTATGTCTACATTATTATAAAAGATTTTTATAAATAAAATAAAAAGATTTTGTAAATACAAATCAAAAAGCAGGTAGATGCATTCCATATATTGTATAATAATATAGTAAGTATTAAAAAAATATAGATGGCATTTATCCATTTACACAAAGGAGAGTTAAACATATGGCTACTCGTCACATCATTACAATGTTAGAGCAATCATTACAAACTGAAACAACAAATACTGCTTCTCAGCTTTCTAAAGCTTTACCAAAAAGAATCATTGAGCAAACAAAGGCTGCAAATGAAAGCGTAAACTATAATACAATTGGAGAATGGTATAAACATCATTTCATATTTCAACAAGATGATTTCCTTTGGGCTAAATATGCTTACTATGATGCATACTGTGAAGCGTTACAAAACCAGGGACATCTTACAAAACGTGTACGTCACATACTAGAATCTATGGCTAGAAAACACGGGAAACAATATATTGCCTCTGTGCAAAATAAGCAGTTTCCTGATCAGTACGCACAAGGAACAGCATAATTTTCCTTGTCTATAAAAAATATGAACCACAAAAAAAGATTTACAAATCAAACGTTCACGTCTTTTACATGTATTCTCTTCCCAAAATACATGTAAAAGACGTGAACTGAAGAAACCAGTGTAATACAAATGATAAAAAACATAGTAATTATATAAATACCCAGCCTACTTCCTTACTTAATAAAGATTAGGAAAGTAACTGGGTGTTTATCCATTAAAAAGATATTTATTTCAAATCTCTCATAATTCATTTACATATTCTTCTCTATTCATTCCTTTCCATTCTTTAACCTTCTCAACACGACCGATTATTTCATCATTCGCTTAATAAGTTCTCGGTTACGTTGTTTGAAAACATCATTATGGGAAGAGACCATTCCATATTCACTCGCATCTGGTTGGATAAATTGTTTTGCTTTATTTACAGCATTTCCAGCATCTTGGAAAGCACCAGCTATTAAGTGCAATTTGCCTTCATGCTTTAAAATATCTCCAGCAGCATATAGCCCTTCTATTGAAGATTCACTGTTCGCACTCCCGGCAATAAAATAATTATCAACGATTTCAACATTTAGTTCACTATTTTCCAATAATGTCATATCACGTTCATACCCATGATTAATAATGACTTCGTCAATAGGTAAATGAGAAACTTCACCTGTTTCATGATTCGTTAACTCAATATATTCAATTGCTTCGTGATTATCATCAGCCATCAACTTTGTAATCGACATATTAAAGAGACAATCCACTGAACTATTCATAAGCTGAGTAACTTGTGCTTCATGACCAGCTAAGGTATCTTTTCTATATGTTAAATAAACCTTTTTCGCAATGGGCTCTAATTCATTTGCCCAATCGATCGCTGAGTTTCCTCCACCTGAAATAATTACAGTCTTATCTTTAAAACCCTTTAAAGATTTGACAGTATAATTTAAATTTGATACTTCAAACCTCTCTGCACCTTCAATTGCTAACTTTTGTGGTTTTAATATTCCACTTCCAGTAGCTACAATAACTGTTTTTGAAAAATGCCTTTGACCAGAGAAAGTTGTTAGCACAAAAACTCCCTCTTCATTCCGAGTGATTGACTCTATCTTTTCATTCAACACTACTTCTGGATGAAATGTTAACCCTTGCTCCACAAGCTGCTCAATTAACTGCGCTCCAGTAACTGGCGGCAGTCCCCCGATATCCCAAATCATTTTTTCTGGATAAACGTGTATCTTTCCACCTAACTGTGGTTGAAATTCAATTATTTTTGTTTTCATCTCTCTTAGTCCACTATAAAACGCTGAATAAAGCCCTGCCGGACC
Source organism: Bacillus cereus group sp. N21 (assembly GCF_016483395.1). NCBI lineage: Bacteria > Bacillati > Bacillota > Bacilli > Caryophanales > Bacillaceae > Bacillus > Bacillus cereus group sp. N21. The sequence continues at coordinate 74,521 of NZ_JAEHBX010000003.1, read as the reverse complement.
TCCTCCAATCACGGTCACATCAAATAATTCTTCTGGATTCATTTATGTTCACTCCCCAGCCATCAAATATAATCGATTATCATTCTCAATAAAATATAACCTTTTTCCTTCAGGTTTTCAATCAAAATAACTATTGACAATAAAAAATATAAAATTATATTATTAAAGAATCGATATTGATAATCATTATCTATTTGTAAACTATTAACAAATTTGTAGGGGAAATAGCGGCTCGTTTATTTATAGATCACTCAAGTATTTTATTATAATAAATCTCAATATCAAGATTTATAAGATTCCTTAACTACTAAGTGCAAGACATCTATCCCGTTAGAAAGCTATATAAAAAAGGAGAAAGAAAAAATGAAAAAGTTATTCATTTCACTTACAGTTCTATTCATACTCGTTATGAGTGCTTGTAGCAACGGTTCGACAGATAAGAAAAACGATTCAAATGCAAAGGGAAGCAAATCAGAAACAATTACATACCAATCTGAGAATGGTAAAGTTGAAGTTCCTGCAAATCCAAAACGCGTTGTTGTACTATCATCATTCGCAGGTAACGTAATGTCTTTAGGTGTAAACCTTGTTGGTGTAGATTCATGGTCTAAAATGAATCCGCGTTTTGAGAATAAATTAAAAGATGTTACAGAAGTATCTGATGAAAATGTTGAAAAAATTATCGAATTAAATCCAGATTTAATCATTGGTTTATCAAACATTAAAAATATCGATAAGTTAAAGAAAATCGCTCCTACTGTAACATTCACATATGGGAAAGTTGACTACTTAACACAACATTTAGAAATCGGTAAACTACTAAATAAAGAAAAAGAAGCAAAAGCTTGGGTTGATGATTTCAAAAAACGTGCTGCTGCTGCAGGAAAAGATATTAAAGCAAAAATTGGTGAAGATACAACCGTTTCTGTTATTGAAAACTTCGACAAACAAATCTATGTATTCGGCGATAACTGGGGCCGTGGAACAGAAATCCTGTATCAAGAAATGAAATTAAAAATGCCGGAAAAAGTAAAAGAAAAAGCGCTAAAAGATGGCTACTATGCATTATCTGCTGAAGTTCTACCTGAGTATGCTGGGGATTACTTAATTATAAGTAAAAACAACGATACGAATAATTCATTCCAAGAAACAGAATCGTACAAAAACATTCCAGCTGTTAAAAACAATAAAGCATTTGAAATAAACGCGAAAGAATTCTATTTTAATGATCCAATCACATTAGATTTCCAACTAGATTTCTTCAAGAAAAGCTTTCTTGGTAAATAACACAACAATGAGGAATTCTTATTTAAAGAATTCCTCTTCCTTTATTCTATGAAAAGAAAAGATGTGAAACTAATGACAAAAGACAATCTACGTTCCACTTCCTTTGTATACAAGCTCATTTTAGGAACCATTGTGTTCTTTATTATATTTATGGTTGCCATGGTATTTGGCGCAGCAGATACCTCTATAAAGGATGTATGGATAGCGCTGACTTCTAACGTTAATGGAGAAAAGTTCTCCATTATCCGTGAACTTCGCTTACCACGTGAAATTGCAGCCATTTTTGTTGGAGCTGGGCTCGCTGTTTCTGGTGCGATTATGCAAGGTATAACGCGAAATCCACTCGCTGATCCAGGATTACTCGGGCTAACTGGTGGTGCCAACGCTGCCTTGGCAATTACACTTGCCCTTATTCCTTCTGTAAACTATTTTTATATAATGATTGCTTGTTTTATCGGTGCTGCTATCGGCGCCATTATGGTTTTCGGAATTGGTATGATGAAAAAAGGTGGGCTTTCTCCTCTTCGTATTGTACTTGCTGGCGCCGCGGTTTCAGCATTTTTAGTCGCGATTTCAGAAGGAATCGGGATTTATTTTAAAATCTCACAAGATGTATCCATGTGGACTGCCGGAGGCGTAATCGGAACATCATGGAGCCAATTACAGGTCATTGTTCCAGTTATTTCAATCAGTATATTCATTGCAATCTTATTTTCAAAGAAATTGACGATTCTTAGCTTAAGCGAAGAAGTAGCAATAGGACTCGGTCAAAAAATCATCGTCATTAAAATCATTCTTTTTATCGTTATCATTTTACTTGCCGGTGCTTCTGTTGCACTTGTTGGAAATATGGCATTTATCGGTTTAATGGTACCTCATATGGTCCGCCCTATTGTCGGACCAGACTATCGATTTGTGCTACCGATGTCTGCCATTGCTGGTGCTTCTTTTATGCTATTAGCTGACACACTTGGACGCACAATCAACGCTCCATATGAAACACCAATAGCGGCCATTATCGCAATTGTAGGTTTACCATTCTTCCTATTCATCGTACGTAAAGGAGGAAGGTCGTTCTCATGATTCAACAATCTAAAAAACAACGAGTAATCGTACTTGCCTTACTCCTGCTTATTGCAGCAACCATTACAATTGGAATGGGCCTAGGAGCAGCTTCATTGTCCTATGATAGACTGCTACCTACACTTTTTGGCCAAGGTACATTTAAAGAAGAATTTATTTTATTTTCTCTTCGATTACCACGAATTGTGATTACACTATTAGCTGGTATGGCACTTGCCTTATCAGGAGCTATACTACAAGGTATAACGCGTAATGATCTAGCCGAGCCTGGTATTATCGGTATTAACTCAGGGGCAGGCGTTGCAATTGCCCTTTTCTTTTTATATTTTCCAATAGACGCAGGCTCATTTGTTTACTTGCTACCAATCGTTGGATTTATCGGTGCCTTTATTACAGCCTGTCTCATCTATGGATTTTCATACAGTAAAACCGCTGGGCTTCAACCGATAAGACTGACATTAACAGGAATTGGATTTACGTTCGCTCTTTCCGGAACGATGATTGTACTTATTTCATCTGCTGAACGTGCAAAAGTAGACTTTATCGTAAAATGGATTGCCGGAAACATTTGGGGAGATGACTGGGTTTTTGTTTTCGCACTCCTTCCATGGCTAGCTGTACTCATTCCATTTACTTTCTATAAAGCAAACCGATTAAATCTCCTTGCATTAAATGAGCATGTAGCAATTGGTGTTGGTGTCGCACTCGAAAAAGAACGCCGCTCACTCCTTATAGCAGCCGTTGCATTAGCAGCTTCTGCCGTTTCAGTCACAGGAGGAATTGCCTTTATCGGACTTATAGCTCCTCACATCGCAAAATCTTTAGTCGGACCGAGGCATCAATTATTTCTTCCTGTTGCCATTTTAATTGGGGGATGGCTATTGTTACTTGCAGATACAATTGGTCGTCATATTGTAGAGCCAAGTGGAATTCCAGCGGGGATCATGGTCGCTTTGATTGGTGCTCCTTATTTTATGTATTTGTTACTTAAGAAATAAAAATAAAATCCCTTGAGAATCGATTTGTTCTCGAGGGATTTTTTCTATTTACTAATTCTATTGTTGCCCATACCCATCAAACTTCTTCGCCAATCTTGCCATCTCTTCCTCTGGCAACAATTTTGGCTCTCCAATGCACTTCGTTTGATAATAAATTTGCGCGCAAAATTCAATTTCCTCCGCAACAGTAAACGCCATTTTTATATTGTTCCCACCGGCCATTAAGCCGTGATTAGCAAGTAAAACCGCACGGCGATCAATCATTCCTTCAAAAGCCGCTTCTGCTAGTTCCTTTGTTCCGAATGTTTCATACGGCGCACAACGTACATTCGGCCCTGCGAAAGCAATTAAGTAAGATACTGCGGGAAGTTCCCATCCTAATGATGCTATTGTTTTTGCGTAAGGGGAGTGCGTGTGAACAAGTGCGTTGATGTCCTCACGCTTTCTATAATAAATAAGATGCATATCTAGTTCACTAGAAGGCTTTCTATCACCTTCCACAATTTCACCATCTAAATTCAATATAGCTACATCTTCAGGCACTGTTTCAAAATAATCTAAACCACTTGGACTTATTGCAATAAGACCTTGTTCACGATTAAAAATACTAATATTACCGCCAGTCCCCTTTGTTAATCCGCTAGCGATCATTTTCTTTCCATACGCTACAATCTCTTCTCTTTCTTTTTGTAGTAACATATATATACATCCCCCTTGGTGTGAACTCTGTGACGACTAGTTTGCTAGAATAATGGGTGTACCATATTCTTTATAGCTGTTAATACATTCTTGCTGCAGTGGTGTCAACGGTATGAGCTCATCTGTAATAATTTTTGTAATACCCTGTTTATCACAAACCTTATAGAAAGCAACCTTTCCGAGCTTCGTATGATCTGCTAAAACAATGACTTCATTCGATTTACTAAGCATCGCTTGCTTCGCTTCTCCTTCATCAATAGCTGTATCTGTTAAGCCTTCATGAAAACTAAGTGCTTTACTTGAAATAAAAGCTTTATCAATATAAATCCTCTCTAGATACTGTTTCAAAGAAGCTCCCATAACAGATAATGATTTCCCACGTAAAAAGCCACCGAGTACAATGACAACAATCTCTGGCACATCTGCTAGTTCAATCGCGATGCTCAGGTTATTTGTCACAACCGTTACATCTTTGTGATCCTTAATAAGTTTACTTACCTCAAGGGCTGTTGTACTCGCATCAAACGCAACGACATCACCATCTTCAATTAACCTAGCAGCTTCACGTGCGATTGCTAACTTCTCTCTCTTATTACTATTTAGACGCTCTTCCATCAAATATTCATATACCCGCTTTGTTTTTAGTTTTACACCACCGTACATCCGAATGACTTTGCCGTCTTTTTCAAGCTTCTCTAAATCTCTTCTTATTGTCATTAACGACACTTGAAATGTATGGCTTAAATATGAAACTTCCACGTGCTCCCTTTGTTCAAGCATCTCAATGATTTTATTTCTTCTCTCTACCGGTGAATTAGACATGATAATCGGTCCTCTTTTTCGTTATTTTCTTATATGTCTAATATACATAAGCAATTTTCTATATAAACCCATCTTGATTTTTCAACATATAAGTCGCTACTACGAAGAACAAAAGATGATTGCTACTTGTTTTCTCTCTGTTTTCACTTGGCATGGGGCAGGAAGAGGACCTGACCGCTTCTATGCATGGACAGGCGCTCTCTCCCACCTAAAAAGAAAGGTTTTAGATCGTTTTTTCAATTTGTACTTATATAAAGTGAAACTTCCATTTCCTATCGTGTTTTTTAAGGATAACTCCTTTTTTGTTTTCACATATAAGTTACTGCTATGAAAACAACACATGATCTGCACTCGTTTTCTCCCCCTGTTTTAACTTGGTATGGGGCAGAATGAGGCTCTGACCGCTTCTATGCATGGACGGACGCTCTCTCCCATCTAAAAAGAAAGGTTTTATATCAGTTTTTCAATTTGTACTTATATATTTCATAATTACTAAAATAACTTTCTTAAATTCTCGGTAAATGGAGCCCTAACAATTCCCTTTTCCGTAATAATTGCTGTTACATTCTCATGCGGCGTTACATCAAACGCTGGATTATATACTTTACTTTCTTTTGGAGCTGAATATTGCCCAAAGCGGTTAATCACTTCAGAAGCATCACGCTCCTCGATTGGAATCTCCTTACCTGTTGGTGTTTTTACATCAATTGTCGGAGTCGGTGCTGCAACATAAAATGGAATGTTATAATATTTCGCTAAAATGGATACACCAAGCGTTCCAATTTTATTTGCCACATCACCGTTTGCCGCTACACGATCGCAGCCAACAATAACTGCATCAATTTTTCCTTGTGACATAACCATTGCCGCCATATTATCCGTAATGACTGTTACATCAATCCCAGCTCGCTGAAGTTCTAGTGCTGTTAACGTAGATCCTTGTAATCTAGGACGTGTCTCATCAGAATAAATCTTTAAATCCCATCCCTTTTCTTTCGCTAGGTACATCGGCGCTGTTGCAGTACCATATTTCGTTGTTGCTAAAGCACCTGCATTACAATGCGTTAGTACACCCATGCCATCTTGAAACAATGTTAATGCATATTCCCCAATTTGGCGGTTAATCTCTTCATCTTCTTTATGAATTCCTTTTGCTTCCTCTAATAACCTATTTTTCAAATCAGCGATAGATAAATGGGAATGTTCTTTTGCCGCATTTTCCATTCTCTCAAGTGCCCAAAATAAGTTCACCGCTGTCGGTCGAGATGTCGCTAAGTACGTGCAGACTTTATTGACTTCTTCTATAAATGACTCCACTGAATCTTCGGATGTCTCTTTTACGCCTAAATACACACCGTAAGCTGCTGAAACACCAATCGCCGGTGCCCCGCGTACTTTCATTACTTGAATGGCATCCCATACACCCTCAGCTGTTGTAAAAGATTCATAGACTACCTCATTTGGTAATAGAGTTTGATCTAATAAAACTAAAGCATCATCTTTCCACTGAATTGGTATTAATTGCTCTGTCATCATCTTCTCTCCTTACTTTGCACTATGGACAGACTGCTCGTTTAACGTTTGTAAAAAACTAGCACCTGTTTTATATTCATTTGCTCGTAAAATAAACTTCTTCGCTGCCTGTAAACAAATCCTTTCTGCTCTCGCCCGAGCTTCATCACTTGAAATCGATGTAATATCTTTCACCTTTGCTAATCCAACAATGCGGCGAATCAACTCTAAACCCGTCACAGCCGCTGTATCCACTAACACAGATTGTAAATACCAACGAGCAAAGCCAGTTTCCTTTGCCATAATCTCTGTTACATGTGTGCTCCACGCTTCTAAAAACTTCTTCTTAAACAAGTCGATTACATCTATAATCGTAGACTCCAGCCAACTCATATAGGTATCTTTTTCCACTCCATCAACCATCGCTACATCTGCATTCACCCAAGCAAATATTAAATTTGCCATCACATTCCCAACGTCATATCCCATCGGACCATAGAAAGCAAATTCTGGATCAATGACCTTTGTAGAATCCTTTCGTACAAACACAGAGCCAGTATGTAAATCACCATGAAGTAGTGCCTGCGCATTCGTCATAAACGAAAACTTAAGCTTCGCTACTTCCATACGAAGTGCTTCATCTCCATATATATGCTCCCGAATCCAACCTTCATTTATCGAAAACAACTCATTGCGCTTGTTATGATCTGTAAATGGCTCCGAGTACACAAGATCCTCTGTAATCTCACATAACTCTGGATTGATATAATTTTTCACAAGTTCCTTTTTCTCTTTATGATTCATCACTACATCAGATGTTAATAAAAGCGTGTTTACCATGAAAGTAGTTAAATCATCCGCAAGCTTTGGAAACATTTGATGGTCAATCAGTGCCGTCCGTAAAATCGTATGGTCTGATAAATCTTCCATCACACAGCAATTCATCATACTATCAAATAAATACACATCTGGTACAAGCCCAGGTGCCAGCTTCCCTTCTAACTGCAAAACGTTTGACTCAATGCGAATTCGATTCGTAGACAACTTAAACTCATCTGAAATACGCGCCGTATCTCCGGCTTGCTTCACAATGACAGAAGTTCCTTTCTCCTTATCCCAAACACGAAACACATAATTTAAATTGCCATCCCCAATTTCCTTGCACTGCAAATCTTTTGCGTTTTCAAACATTGGTAACTTCTCTTTCACATACTCAATAACATTATTAGCTTCCATTAAAAAATACTCTGCGAACTTAGACATGGTTTCTCCCTCCATACTAAATGTGAGCGTTTTCTAAAAGCCGTAAAAATAATAGATTGAAAGTATTTTTCAATCTATGTTATATGTTCTTTTTGTATCATATTTTGTTTGAAACGAACATCTAGTTTTTATTATAGCTTGTTGGGGATGGGAGTCAATGTTTTCCTATATGAAAACGAGAAGCTACTTTTGTATTTTAAGAGCTTCTTGCTTCCTTTTTATTTAATACGCTTTAACCCCTATCAATCTTACATAATGAGCAAAGTTCAAACATCCTGTACTCCATTGTGTTTTATTTATGATACCGTTCACCGTATTTAATTCTAAATACTCACTGACATTTACTATTTATCTTTTTACTCCTTCTAGCTTCTCAATCCATAAACCAAAAACCTCTCGTTCCCATTCCGCTCATACACCCCAGGCAATCTAACTTCCTCTTTCAATTCAAATGCCGTTTGATTCTCTAAGAAAAAGATATAATCTTCCGATGGATAATATAAAATAATCTCTATTTCTCTCTCTACTTCCTCCACCGAAAGCAATATATTATTGATTACATTCATAAACACTTGCACTGAAAATGGATTAAAGAAATAAAATCGATTGTCACGCGGATCAATCTCATATTCTTGCGCTAAGCAACATTGAAATTGAATTTTATCTTTACTATTTCTCGATTTCTTCGCATAACGTTCTAAATTTTCCATTGCTTCTTTGTAGAACATCTCGTTCATTTCTATTCCAACAGCTGACGCACCACATGCATGATGAATATAGAAATTCAGCCGGCCTTTTCCGCATCCAAAATCAACAATCCGATCACTGCTTTTCATTTCATATTGATCTAATAATATTTCTAGCCCGCTATATGGTGTTGGTTCATAGCGATGATAATGCAGAGACTTATTGAATCCCTTTTGCTCTCCTACTGTTTTTATATTTAATATCGCATCATAATATTGTTCGTTCATTGATTTTCTCCTATTAAGAAATAATACTTTTTATTATACAACATAGAAAAAAAGCCTGATAAAATCAGGCTTTTACTTTAAACCAATATTATTTTAAAGCTTCCAACACAGTTTGCTTCATTATCTCTACTCCATCGATTATACAAGCGTGATCAAACTTCATATAAGGGTGGTGTAAACCGGGCTTTAAATTTGCCCCTAATCCTAACATAACAGCTTTTAAATGCGGCCTTTTGACCGTATAGTAATGAAAATCATCACTTCCTGTAGTAAAAAGTGGTGGTGTGCATCCGTCTTCTCCGTATATTTCAAGAATTCCTTTCCGCATGAGTTGTTCTGCCTCTTCCGATACCTCTGCCCCAGGTGCAATATCAACCCATTCATAAGAAATCTTCGTTCCCATTGATTCAGCTGATTGAATGACATGTTCTATCTTGTTCGTTAACTCTTCTAGCAATACATTGCTCTCCGCCCTTACATCTAAACCGAATTGCCCATTTCCTGGAATGATATTTAAATTATCTCCACCAGCTTGGCATTTCGTCATTTTGACAGAGTATGATTTTTGCGGTGAGAGCCAGATGTTTTTTAATCCGATATTAATCATAGAAATAACATCAATTGCGTTCACACCTTGATGTGGTCGTGCCCCATGCGCATCATCCCCGTGTATATTCGCTTCTAAAAATCCCGCTGCCCCATGCCGAATAGATGGTGCTGCTTTTTTTAAAGGTAATTCTTCAATTGGTCGTAAATGAACACCAAATAAGAAATCAGCGTCATCCACCGCTTCCTTCTCCACCATCTTTAAAGCACCATTTCCTTTTTCTTCTGCAGGCTGGAAAATAAATCGGACAGTTCCTTTTTTCCAATGCTCATTTTTCAACTGCAAAATAAGTCCCATCGCAATCGTCATATGAGCATCGTGACCACAAGAATGATTCGCTTTAAATTTCCCATCTACTTCTTGCCATAATGCATCCATATCAGCACGAATGGCGATAACTGGTTTCCCGTTCCCCATTTCAGCTATAACTCCAGGGCAATCATCAAATACTTTATATGAAACTCCTTCTTCTTCTAGAAATTTCGTAATATAGGCCGTTGTATTATATTCTTTCCAACTTATTTCAGGATTCTCGTGTAAATGCTGAAAAATTTCGTTTAAACGATCTTGAAGCTCTACTGTTTTCACTTTCCCTTTCTCCTTCCTAAATTCGAAGCAGTTTTCTCATTTATAAAAATCCTATTTCGAAAAACATATTGAATATTCACGCAAATGTCAAGAGATTGTCCCTTCATTTCTTTTGAAATATAATAAGGTAATTAAGATAAAAATTCTGAAAATTCTTTTAAAAAATCACTCATCATTAGTCTAATTAAGAATATATGCAACTTTAAATTTATGATACAAAGGACGTGGATTATACAATGAAAATTACAGCAATTCATCTTTATGCAATTCGTTTACCACTTCGTGATCCATTTATTATCAGCTACGGCACTTACCATGATATGCCTTCTATTATTGTAAAAATTGAAACAGATGAAGGTATTGTCGGTTACGGTGAAGGAGTAGCTGATGATCACGTTACAGGCGAAACATGGGAAAGTACCTTTCAAGTTTTAAAACATACATTAGCTCCTGCCTTGCTAGGTGTGAATCCAATGAATATCGAGAAGATACATGACATCATGAATCAAACTATTTATAGTGTTCCTACCGCAAAAGCTGCGATTGATATTGCTTGCTTTGATTTAATTGGGAAAAAGTTAAATCAGCCCGTTTATCAATTGATTGGTGGCCGTTACCATGAAGTGTTTCCAATTACTCATGTTTTAAGTATCGCCTCCCCAGAAGCTATGGCAGAAGAAGCTGCTTCCATGATCAATAAAGGCTATCGCTCTTTTAAAATGAAAGTCGGAACAGATGTCCAAAAAGATGTTGAGAGAATTGAAACTGTACGTGAACGAGTAGGGAATGATATCGCAATTCGCGTGGATGTAAACCAAGGCTGGAAAAATAGCGCTACTACGTTAACTGCATTACGCTCACTCGGACACTTGAACATTGATTGGATTGAACAACCTGTTATAGCTGACGATATTAATGCAATGGCCTTTATTCGCTCCAAAACAGATCTTTCCCTTATGATTGACGAAGGATTAAAAGGATCACGTGAAATGCGCCAAATTATTCAAATGCAAGCAGCTGACAAAGTAAACATTAAATTAATGAAATGTGGCGGCATCCATCCAGCTGTCAAACTAGCTCATCAAGCTGAAATGGCTGGAATTGAATGTCAAGTTGGGTCTATGGTTGAATCATCTGTTGCCTCTTCCGCAGGATTCCATGTTGCCTTTTCGAAAAAGATTATTACAAGTGTTGAACTAACAGGACCATTAAAATTCACAAAAGATATTGGGAATCTATCCTATGATATACCTTTTATTCGTTTAACAGAAAAACCAGGATTAGGCGTCGATGTCAATGAAGATATACTAAATGAATTAACCGTTTTTCAAGACGTTGTTCGCTAAAGGAGGACCACTACATGAACATTCTTTATGAAGGAACATTAAAACAAAACGAACAAAGATTCAAGGTCGCACCATTATCTTTCGATCACATCCAGCAAATTTTATCCTTACAAAATGTTGTAATTGAAGCATTAGAAAATACAGATAGCTTGCAACCTCTTACGTTAGAAGAATATCAATATATATTAAACGGAAACGGCTTAATAATTGGTGCATTTGTAGATCAAGAGCTGATTGCGTTTCGTGCACTCTTAGTCCCACCTATTGATGACGAACATTTAGGGTTTGATATTGGTTTAACTGAGGATGATTTAGACCGTGTTATTTACCAAGAAATCTCAAATGTTCATCCAAAGTGCCGTGGAAACGGCATGCAGAAAATATTAGCAACAGTGATTATGGAACAATTAACACAAACAGACAGCAAATACGATTACGTTTGTTGTACAGTTGCGCCATTTAATATTCCTAGCTTAAAAGATAAGTTCGCGCAAGGAATGGAAATTGCGACATTGAAGGAAAAGTATGGTGGGAATATGCGTTATGTATTTGTGAAGGAGTTGCGCAAGGATAAAGAAAGAGATTGGACGGATGTTAAGAACATTTCGATAAGTGATGCTAGCGAACAGCAGGCATTACTTTCAGAGGGTTATCGTGGATATGAGATGGAGAAAGTGGATGAGGCTTTCGTTGTGAAATTTGGACGATAATATATATACAAAAAGAACCCTAATTCATTAGGGTTCTACTTTATTTCAAGCCACATATCCCGAGTAATAACTAAACCGTCATTTTCCAACTTGATAACGCTAACCAGTTTTCCATCTCCTTATAATCAGGCATTATCTTCCCAACAAGACGCCAAAAAGATCGATCATGATTTAAATGGACCATATGGCACATTTCATGAACAACTACATAGTCAATCACCCTCTGAGGTGCCATTGCTAGCTTCCAATTAAACGTTAACTGTAGATTTGAATCACAGGTTCCCCATGTACGGTTACTATCTGAAATACGGATTAAACGCGGCTTTGTTTTAAAGTTACTTTGATACGATTTAATACTCTTCTCTACTAACGCTTTACACTGCTTATAATAAAATCGTTTCAAAGCTTGTTGTATTTTCTCATTCTTAAGCTCTTTCACATAAATATGCAGCTTATCTCCTTCAAACACCGCATTATCTTGCTCAATACTTGTATCTTGAGAAATCTGTATCGGGTACGTGTTTCCTAAATAGAGAAAGCCCTCTCCTTGATCATAAGCCTTTTCCTGTGGCCCAAGCACTCTCTCCTGCATTTCCTTACGTGTTTTCTGAATCCAATCCCATTTCTCCTCTAACAACTGGATTATATATTCAACAGGCGTCCCTTTCGGAGCTTGTACCTCAACATTTCCGTAAGAATCTACATAAAGACGTACTGATTTTTTCTTCTTGTAATTTATATGAAAATTGATTGTCTCACCTAAATATGTATGTATCATTTCATCACCTAGCGTATTTGTTCTTGTTATTTTTACAAATAAAAAAGAGTAGGCTACAAACTCCCTACTCTATCTATTATATCATTTACTGCTTTACCATAAATGCTACAATACTTATCCCTTATCCTCTATATTTAACAGCTAGTCCCTTTAAGAAATTCCTTGCGTATCTATCGCCGCACTCTTTGTAATTTTTATGACCTTCTTTTCTTAATAGAGCGCTTAATTCTCCTTTTGTTACGATGACTCCTACGTCTTCTAATATATCAAGCATATCTTCACTTGTTAATGATAGTGCTATCTTCAATTTTTTTAGAACGAGATTATTAACACTTCCATTACTCTTTAAAGACATCGCTTGTCTATCCGATTGCCCTGGTTTTGGATCTTGTTTTCCTCTTTTAAAAGTAATCAAACCATTCAAAAACGACTCTAACATAACATTATTGCATTTTATTTCGTAATCATTTTCAACTACATCACTATCATCGTCAACTTCATCATAGTAACTGTTTTTTAATTTTGTCAGCATCTTTCGCACTTCTTCTTTTGTTACTTCAACGCCACCAAGTTTAAACATCTCCACCATATCTATATCTTTTATATCCAGAGCATATCTTACTCTAATTAAAATATCATTATTGCTTATAGCCATTGTTTGTCCTCCTAAAATGTTGGTTATTTATCCAGCAGTCAAAGCGTATCCTCTAACATGCTTTAAACTATCATGTTTAATATAACTTTTTAGTTAATGTCCGCTAAATTAATACTTTAACACTTTACAGACATGTTTTATAGTCTTACCCAAATTAATACTTGTGAAGGTCATACTAAAAAACTCAAGAGGACCTTGAGTCTGAGGAAAGATTCAAATGATTTTTTGATTTATTCTCTTCTCCTTCCTTGCGCCTATAGATCTGGTCTATATTTATTAAACCCTGAGGTACGCTTATAAGACTCTTTCCACCGTTGCGTTAACGAAAAGAAAAAGCAGTACTTTGATCTCTCAAAAACACTGCTCATTTTCTGCTTTAAATTTATTTTAAACTCAACCAAGCCACACACTCCACATATGCAGAGTATATGTGGCAACACAAGGGTGTTGGTGGGTTTATTACATTCTTAAGACCTTTTTCTTTCAGAAAACAGACTTTATCAAAACAAAAGTTGTCGGCTGCAAGGGAACTTGAAACTGAATAAAATAAGCACACGTGAGTTGATGTGAATCATTTCCCCTCTAACTTTTTGAGAGTTACACCATTTCACTGTCCTCTGTCCCATCAACACTCTTTTCAAATTTATCAAGCAATGCACGCACTTCATCTGTTGATTTCGTGCTCATCAATTGATTTCTTAATTCAGCAGCTCCATGGAATCCTTTGACATAAATTTTGAAAAAGCGATGAAGCCCTGTGATTGAACGTGGCAGTACTTCCACATATTGATCTTGAAGATCAAGCTGCAGTCTTAAAAGATCAAGGTATTCTTTACTGCTATGCTCTTTCGGCTCTTTTTCAAAAGCAAAAGGATTTTTAAAGATACCTCGTCCGATCATAACGCCATCAATACCATATTTTTCAGCAAGCTGTAGCCCAGTTTGACGGTCAGGAATGTCTCCATTGATTGTTAGTAGCGTATTTGGTGCGATACGGTCACGTAATTTTTTGATTTCGGGAATTAGCTCCCAATGCGCATCTACTTGGCTCATTTCTTCTCTTGTACGTAAATGAATAGAAAGGTTCGCAATATCCTGTTTTAAAATATGCGTTAACCACTCCTCCCACTCATTTAGCTCCTTAAAGCCAAGTCGTGTTTTCACGCTGACAGGCAGTCCGCCCGCTTTTGCTGCTTGAATAAGTTCTGCGGCAACGTCTGGACGCAGAATAAGGCCACTACCTTTTCCTCTTGATGCCACATTCGGTACAGGGCAGCCCATATTAATATCGATGCCTTTAAATCCTAGCTCTGCCATGCCAATACTCATTTGACGGAAATATTCGGGATTATCCCCCCAAATATGTGCCACCATTGGTTGTTCATCTTCTGTAAAAATCAAACGGCCACGCACACTTTTCATACCCTCTGGATGACAATAGCTATCCGAGTTTGTAAACTCTGTGAAAAATACATCCGGTCGACCGGCTTCACTTACTACGTGACGAAAAACAACATCTGTCACATCTTCCATTGGTGCAAGTACAAAAAATGGTCGTGGTAAATCACGCCAAAAATTATCTATCATTTCAAACTCAAATCCTCTCACTATGGATACAACTTCAAACTCTCAGTCAAAAAATATAAAGCCAAATGTTCCACTTCTTTTACACTTATATCATGCTTAATAACTTATTATCAAACACAAGTACATTTGGACATTTATAATTTGTGAAAAACTATCGTGAAAATCGGCAATGTTTATTTTAACTAAAGTCGGTCCTGAATGGTATTTTTATAAACAAAAAAGCAGATGGTATAGATTTTTTCTATATCAACTGCTTTTCTATTATACCAACTCCAACCAAGCCACACACTCCACATGCGTAGTATGCGGGAACATATCCACAGGCTGTACTTCCTGCGTCTTATATCCGCCTTCTTCTAATACTTTTAAGTCACGTGCTAGTGTTGCTGGATTACATGATACATATACAACGCGTTTTGGCTTCATATCGATGATCGTGTTTAATAGTGCCTCATCGCAGCCTTTACGCGGCGGATCGACGACGATTGTATCAGCAATTACGCCTTCTTTATACCAGTTTGGAATGACTACCTCTGCTTCTCCTACTGCAAATTCAGCGTTTGTCATGTTGTTTAATGCAGCATTTCGATTTGCGTCTTCAATTGCTTCTGGGACGATTTCAACGCCGTATACTTTTTTCGCTTTTTGCGCTAGGAATAGCGAGATTGATCCGATTCCGCAGTATGCGTCGATTACTGTTTCATTTCCATCTAATTTTGCATATTCTAATGCTTTGTCATATAGCACTTTCGTTTGTTCTCGGTTTACTTGATAGAAAGAACGTGCTGAGATAGCAAATTTAATATCACCGATAAAATCATAAATATATTCTGATCCATATAGGACTGTTGTTGTGTCTCCGAAAATTACGTTTGTACGTTTCGTGTTTACGTTTTGAACAATTGATTTTACATTTGGGAACTTCGTTGTAATTTCTTCGATGATCGCCTTTTTGTTTGGAAGCTCTGCCGTACGTGTAATGAAGACAAGCATAATTTCCCCTGTTACTTGTCCGTACCTAGCCATTACGTGGCGAAGTGTTCCTTTATGACGTTCTTCGTTGTACGCTGTGATGCCATGCTTTTCACAAATACGTTTTACTTCTTGAATTAATGCATCATTTTCTTCTGCTTGAATTAAGCATGTTTCCATATTAATGATGTCATGTGTTCCTTGGCGATAAAAACCAGCTACAAGCCCGCCTTCACGTTCTCCAATCGGTACTTGTGCTTTGTTTCGATAAACCCACGGATTCTCCATACCAAGAACAGGATGAACTGGTACGTCGTGCAGTCCACCGATGCGCTGCATTACGTCAAGCACTTGTTTTTCTTTCGCCTTTAGTTGTCCTTCATATGTTAAGTGCTGAAGCTGACAACCGCCGCATTGGTTGTAAACTGGGCATTCTGCATCTTTACGATATGGGCTTTCTGTATGAAGCTTCATTAAACGGCCAAATGCGAAGTTCTTCTTTACTTTAATAATTTTAATTTGTGCTTCTTCACCTGGTAACCCGTTTTTTACGAAAATAGGATATCCTTTCACTTTCGCAACACCGGCACCATCATGTGTTAAATCTTCAAATACTACATCTATAAACTCGTTCTTTTCAACTGGTGGCGTCATTTTATTACTCATTTTCCGACCTCTCTTTTTCATAACACTGCGTTACATTTTACCATACTCATATGCTCTTTATCCATTGGAAGAAAAAAAGCTATTGACGAATTTTGTTGACTAATGTTACGCTACTAATAATTTAATACGGACGATGTTCCCTCATATATACTTGATAATATGGATCGAGAGTTTCTACCCGGCAACCGAAAATTGCTGGACTATGGGGAAAACTAATGAATATTAGCTTGTTTGTGTATACAAAGACTCATATTGATTAGCTTTCTCTCATAGATGAAAGTGAATCCATATGGGTCTTTTTTTATTTTTCACTTTTCTAAAAGGTCAGACATCTTACGTATGACATAAAACCTCTCCTATTTTAATTATATATATTCATTTTGACTTTTCAGTATATCGTTTAGCTATGAAGAATAAAAAGTGGCCCGCTCTTGTTTTCTCTTTTTGGTTTCACTTGGCACGGGGCTAAAATAGGCTCTGACCGCTTCTATGCTTGATCGGATCCTCTCTTCCATCTAAAAAGAAAGGGTTTTTATGTCGGTTTTTCAAATTGTATTTATATAGTTATATAATGAGCGTTTTATGTAAAAACTTTATACGAACTTCTGAAAGGGGCAACTACATGCAATATGTAATGAGCGTTATCGGCATTCTTGTCGTGTTAGGTTTATGTTTTGCTTTGTCAAACAACAAAAGTAAAATCAACTTCCGTGCAATTGCTATTATGATTGGTTTCCAAATTTTAATTGGTTGGTTTATGTTTGGCACAAAAATTGGTCAACAGATCATCATTTTAATTAGTAAGGTTTTCAACAAACTAATTAAACTTGGTACGACAGGTGTCGATTTTCTCTTTAATGGAATTCAAAGAGACTTTGTCTTTTTCTTAAATGTATTATTAATTATTGTCTTTTTCTCAGCACTACTTTCTATTTTCAGTTATTTAGGTGTTTTACCATTCATCGTTCGAATTGTCGGCGGTGCAATTTCCAAAATTACTGGTTTACCACGCGTTGAATCATTCCATGCGGTAAACTCTGTATTCTTTGGTTCAAGCGAAGCATTAATCGTTATTAAAAATGACTTAAAGCACTTTAATAAAAACCGTATGTTCATCATTTGCTGTTCGGCAATGAGCTCAGTTTCAGCTTCTGTTACAGCATCGTACGTTATGATGCTAGATGCGAAATACGTACTAGCAGCGTTGCCACTGAATTTATTCTCTAGCTTAATTGTTTGTTCTTTATTAACACCAGTTGATACAAAGAAAGAAGAAGAAACAGTTCAGAAATTCGATAGAGGTCTATTTGGAGACAGCTTTATCGGTGCAATGATTAACGGTGCATTAGATGGTTTAAAAGTAGCCGGTATCGTTGCTGCTTTAATGATCGCCTTTATCGGTGTGATGGAAGTTGTAAACTATGTAATTAGCGCAGCTTCAGGCGCAATGGGCCATGCGATTACACTGCAACAAATCTTCGGTTACATTCTTGCACCATTTGCATTCCTAATGGGTATTCCAGCTCACGATATTATCCCAGCTGGCGGAATCATGGGAACAAAAATTGTTTTAAATGAATTTGTGGCTATTCTTGATTTAAAAGAAGTTGCAAAAACATTATCTCCACGTACAGTTGGAATCGTTACCGTATTCTTAATTAGCTTCGCAAGTATTAGCCAAATCGGTGCGATCGTTGGTACAATTCGTGCCCTTTCCGAAAAACAAGGAAGTGTCGTATCTAAGTTTGGTTGGAAAATGCTATTTGCATCAACACTTGCTTCTATTTTATCCGCTACGATTGCTGGATTATTTATTTAACAATGAATTACCCTATCCTTCCTTTCATTTTGGAATGTTGGGGTGATTTTTTTATGAGCGAAGGTCACCAATCTGCAAATGAAATGTAATCATATGCAATATTGCATGCATTTTTCAATACGATTTTTCTTTTTTATATTAAGAAATATATATATACTAGTATTGGCCAGAAGATGTATTCTGTCTGTTTACAGTGAAAGAAATATCCAACAACAAAAACCCAAAAGTAAAAAAAGCGTTTTTAAAGATACCTCCGAAATTAGCTATTTTTCGGAGGTATCTTTTTTCATAAGGCAATCTATAACTACAATTGTTTTTATTTACAAAATTTTTACATAAGACAAACCCCATGCAATTGAACTGCATTTTTGTCGAATTCTCCCAAAAGAGATATTCCCCTCTATATTTCATAGTGATATGATAGACAAGGGTATGATTCAAATAGAAATATTTGAATCAATAATCTCTTATAACAAGACAAATAGAGAAATTATTACATATAAGAGACAAAACTAAAAACACAATAGAAGGATGATATTATGAAGAAATATGCATGTATCGCTTTGCTTTCTTCTGCTATTCTCGTAGGTTGTAACACTAGCACTACTAGTGAAAAACAGACAAAAGAAGCAACTTACAAGAGCCAAAAGGAGACGAAAGAAGTACAAGCCAAAGCAGTAGAAATACCTGTAACTCAAGGACTCATTTCATGGGATCCATTTGAATACAATGCAAAGAATACGACACTTTATACAAAGAACTTAAGAGATTCATTTAAGGAAGTGCGTTACAATATTTGGCGTACAGCTGATGGACCTACAAGTAAACAAACCTTTGTATCACAAGAAAAAGCGCGTGATTTTGCTCTCCCATTTCATTTACAATCATTTCATTTAAAACGTGGAGAATTTCAAATTGAAACAGTGGGATTAAAAAATGACAACACTGAAATTCCTCTAGTGAAATCTACGATTACATTCCAGCAATATGCACCTTTCCTTATGTACCATGCTATTGAAAAATATCCTGGACCAGGTGATGGCGATTTAGGTTTATATGTACCACCAGAACAATTTGAAAAACATATGCAATATTTAAAAGATAACGGTTATACAATGTTAACGTTTGAACGTTGGGGCGAGGTAAATCGTGTCAATAAACCTGTCTTTGTGACAATGGATGATGGCCGAAAAAATAATATGAACGCTCTTCATATTTTGCAAAAATTAAAAGATGATAAATTCCAACCAGCAGCAACCGAATTCCTCGTTTCAAGTACTATTGATACACCAAATCGTCTTACGACAGATGATATAAAACAAATGCTTGATTCGGGTATTTTTTCCATTCAATCTCATACTGCTACTCATGCAATGATGGCTTATACAAGTAATTATGATGAAGAATTACGTGTATCTAAAGAAAAAATTGAAAATCTTACAGGCAAAAAAGTGATCGCCCTTGCCTATCCAGTAGGTTCTTATAATGACCCAGCTGTGGAAGAAACAAAGAAACATTATGAATTTGCGGTAACTACCGATCATGGAACTCATATTACAAAAGGCACACCAAATGAACAATACTTAATTAAGCGACATTTTGTTGGCCCTAATACAACAATGGCGCAGTTTACATCACTTGTGAAAGAAAAATATTAATCGTTTTTTAGGCTGCTTTCATGAAAAAGTAGCCTTTTCTTTTATTTATTTTTCCAACTTTAAAATTAGCTTAAATTTTAGCCTTGAACATTTAGCTCCACTTTTATAAATGTTATAATTTGCAAAAAGATTAATGGAGGTACAAATGAAATTACATGCTCTTTTTGATTTCCTACATTTATTATTTTTCAGCATAAAAAGTCATTATGTTTTCGGCATCCCTAGTTATGTATTTTTAATTCCTTTCATTTTTGTTGTTGGCTACATGATCATAACGCTGAACAAGCCTGCAAAAAGAAAAAGACTTCGAAGTAGAGAAACATCTTAACTATTTGTTTCTTTGAACTACCATCACTTTACTATAACGATATAAAGTGAAACTTTAATCAGCCCGACCTCTTCATTTCTCTCTGAATCTTAAGGTGAGGGTCTTACTGCCCGTTCATGCGGGGAAAAAGTGAATACACAATAGAAGGTGATCGTTATGAAAAAATATGCAGCTATTGCTTTATGTACATCTGCCATTCTAGCAGGGTGTAATTCTAACAATACAAATAATGAACCTAAAAAAGAGAAAACGGTTCAAGAACAGCCAAAAAAGCAAGTAGAAAAAGTGCAACCACAGGGTACAATATCTTGGAGTTCTATTACACATGAATCCACAAATACAGCTATCCATATAACGGATTTAAAAGATTCTTTAACCGAGGTACAATATAAAATTTGGCGAACTGCTGATGGAAAAGAAAGCGCAAAATTATTTTCATCCAAAGATAAAAACAAACAGTTTGCAATTCCTTTTGATATTAAAGAATTTGACGGAAAACGTGGTGAATATCAAATTGAAGCATCTGGTTTAAAAGAAGGTGGAAAAAGTATTCTGCTCACAACATCCACCATCACGTTTCAGCAGCATGTTCCTGTCTTAATGTATCACGCGATTGAGGATTATTATGGTCAAGGAATAAAAGGCTTATTTGTCTCACCTGCGAACTTCGAAGCGCAAATGAAATATTTAAAAGAAAACGGCTATACATTATTAACGTTCGAACGTTGGAACGATATTAATAAAGTAAATAAACCAATTCTTGTTACGTTTGATGATGGTATGAAAAATAATATGAATGCATTTCATATTCTACAAAAGTTAAAAGACGATACATTTAAGCCGACAGCAACCGAATATATGATTGTTGATAACATCGATGCAGAAGGCTCCTTATCCACCGCGGATATAAAAGAAATGGTTGATTCGGGTATTTTCTCTGTCCAATCTCATACAGCAACACATGCTGATTTACCGAAAATCACAAACTATGAGGGAGAGTTAAAGGGTTCAAAAGAAAAGCTTGAAAAGATCACTGGTAAACCTGTCATTGCAATTGCATACCCGTTTGGTCATGTAAATGATAAAGTTGTAGAAGAAACAAAGAAATATTATCAATTTGCGACAACGACAAAACCAGGACAGTTCATTACAAAAGGTGAGCCAGATGAACTGTTAAAAATGAAACGCGTTCGTATGCACAACACTACTACAGTTGAACAGTTTGCTACTTCTATTAAATAAACTTGGGTTTACTACCCATAAATAATCGAGTAAGAATAAAGATTATTATAACTAGAAAAATGAGTACGATACTTTTCATATCGCACTCATTTTTTTAATAACTCTTAACAATATGGGATAATTTCAATAAGGAAATCGTTTACTACTATTAAATTTTTATAAACTTACCATTGAATTTAGTAAAAGAAAAGCCATTAAATTTTTCGTTATAGGTTGCTTTATGATCTTTCAGAATTCCTATCGCTACTGCTTCCCCGAGCTTTAAGCCTTCTATCGTGTCAGAACGCCAATGAACACCAGCTGTACCACGGCCAAGCCCAATATTGGTAGCAAGCTTATTCAATTCCCCTCCGACTTTCAAAGGTTGTCCTGAATAAGAGAGCAAAGAAAGACCATCAGAACTCGCTACAACTGGTTTTGGAATGACAAACGATTCATTAAAAAAGGCTTTCAATACAGTGACACCAGCTCCCATAAGAGTTGCATGTCCCGCAGGGTAT
The DNA here is from genome assembly GCF_016483395.1 of Bacillus cereus group sp. N21. NCBI lineage: Bacteria > Bacillati > Bacillota > Bacilli > Caryophanales > Bacillaceae > Bacillus > Bacillus cereus group sp. N21. The sequence goes on along the minus strand of NZ_JAEHBX010000003.1, from coordinate 52,427 downwards.
GCAGGATGAGTCGGACAGCCTTCAGGATACGCTAACGGGAGTAAATACGTTCCAAACTTGCTAAATACTTCGGAAATAACTTGCGAATTTAATAATTCTGGATGAATCGGATAATGAGTATCACCTGTTAGCTGATTATGAACACGCCCTCCAAACTCTTCAGGGCGGATTCTGCGATGAACTAAAAACTTTTGACACCATGCCGCTTCAAGTGCTGCCTTTGCCGTCTTACCCACTAAATCCAAAATATGAGGGGCACCGAAGGTAACAAAACCATTCTGAGTTTTTGAATGTAAGTAGGGGTTATTGGATGATAATGCTCCTTTTCCAAAGCTAAGTAATATCAAACACACAGAAAGACAAGCTTGGTAGGAAAAATCTTGATGAACAAATTCAGCTAGGTCACGACCATTACGAATATAACGAGTGACTGTATCAAATATAATTTCCTTCGGAGATAAACCATTTTGGATATCCAGCCATTCTTGGTAAGCAGTCATATAATCTTTATCAGATACAGTAGTACGATATTTTTGAATCATTGTTGTAGCTCCATAGGGAACATCTTGCCATAAAAATTGAGAAATATAAGGTCCTATCAGACCACCAGGTATTCCATCACGAAACAAAGTCTCTGTAGTAACGCTACCATTAACTTTAGGTCCACGGAAATCCGACAAACTTGATAATTCAGAAGCCGCTGCTAAAGTAAGAGAATTACTATTATATTCAGTAAAAGGCACATCACGTGTCAATGCCTGCCAGTACAATTCAGTCATTTCACTTGCTTCCCAGGCACTACTAAAAGCTGGAGGTACCGCGATACTTAAATGGTGAGAATCCGGTCCTTCTAGCCCATAAGCATAAGCTGCTTGTGGATTGGCAAGCTTCACTACACCACCAAGCGTTAAACATTCAAAAGCATCTGGCTTTCCCTTCTTAAGTGCCTCAATCCATTTTTTATAAGCATAAATATCAACTTCCCCTAAAGAATTATGTGGTAAAGCCTTGGAGAAGCTAGCAATTTTATTATCAAACAATTTTTCATCTCCGTTACAGAATTGAACTGGAAGAGGAAGACCTTTTTGATAATCTGCAGCTTGAAAACGAACTCGGAATGCCTTATCACAACGCTCATATGGGGACATAGGTCCTATCTCACAATTCTTTTCTATATATGGATAACAATCTTTTCTATTTCGATTCGGATTTCGTCCCATTTTATCAACCTTTCACACTACATATTCATAACCATTTTCTTTCAAATCTTATTTAATATATGTTTATGCTTGTTTACCTGATTATTCTACTCAATCAATTGCCATTTTCTCACAACACATCGTCAAAATACGAAATTAAGATTAATATAATTGAGGCACCGTTTATATTTTTTAAATTTTCTTGTATTATGTATATAAGAAATCTTTTGAATAAAGGGGATTATACCTATGTCATTTGAACAATCATTAGAAAAGTATGCTGCTCTTGCAGTAAATGTCGGTGTTAATATTCAGCCTGGACAAACATTATCTATTAATGCGCCACTTGAGGCAGCTCCATTTGTCCGTCTTGTTACAGAAAAAGCATATAAATCAGGCGCAAAGCATGTATATGTAGATTGGAACGATGAGGTATTAACACGTTTAAAATTTGATTTAGCTCCTGAAGAAGCATTCTCAGAATTCCCTGCTTGGAAGGCACATGCACGTGAAGAATTGGCAAAAGAAGGCGCTGCATTTATGTCTATCTATGCAGAAAATCCAGATTTATTAAAAGGTGTAGATGCAAAACGAATTGCAAGTGCTCATAAGGTTGCTGGAGAAGCAATGAAGGTATACCGTGATTATGTACAAGCAGATAAAGTAAGCTGGTGCGTAATCTCTGTTCCTACGAAAGAATGGGCTGCAAAAGTATTCCCTGATGTAGCACCAGAAGAGCAACAAGAAAAGCTATGGGATGCAATTTTCCAAGCAACTCGTGCAGATTTAGAAAATCCTGTTGAAGCATGGAAAGAACATGATGAAACATTACATACAAAAGTAGACTACTTAAACGAAAAACATTATAAAGCTCTTCACTATACAGGTCCTGGAACAGATTTAACAATTGAACTTCCAGAAAAACATGTATGGGCTGGCGCTGGTAGCTTAAATGAAAAGAATATACCATTTATGGCTAACATTCCGACAGAAGAAGTCTTTACTATGCCATTAAAAACAGGTGTAAACGGTCAAGTATCGAGCACAAAACCATTAGTATTTGCAGGTAACATCATCGATAACTTTACACTAACATTCGAAAATGGTCGCATTGTTGACTACAAAGCTGATGTTGGCGAAGAAGCACTAAAACATTTAGTAGAAACAGATGAAGGCTCTCACTTCTTAGGAGAAGTCGCATTAGTACCTCATGATTCACCGATTTCTAATACAAACATTTTATTCTATAATACGCTATTTGATGAAAATGCATCTTGCCATTTAGCAATTGGGAATGCTTATGCATTTAACTTAGATGGTGGTAAAACGATGACAAAAGAAGAGCTTGCAGAAAATGGAGCAAACTCTAGTATTACACACGAAGACTTTATGATTGGTTCAGCAGAGCTTGATATTGATGGTATTACAGCTGACGGAACACATGAACCAATTTTCCGTAAAGGTAACTGGGCATTCTAAGAATACAAATTATTTAATGAAAAGAGCCATTTTCCTAGAAAAAGGCTCTTTTCACTTTTTAGTATACTGCCTTAATATAATCAATGTATAAAGTTTTGTTATTATAATATTCAAAATAGAAGGAGGAGTTTTCATGACAACAGCAATTGCGATTTTAACATTCGTTGGTAAAGTGATTCCATTAGTAACAGATCTATTGAAAGCACTCATGTAAACTTATTCTTTTATATTAATTTATCCTCACATAATAAAAAGGTTGTTTTCATTTTAGAAAACAACCTTTTTTTACTTTATTATAGTCCTAAAGAAATGTATTTAATTTCTAAATATTCGTCAATTCCAAAATGACCACCTTCACGGCCAATACCACTTTCTTTATATCCGCCAAACGGAGCTTGTGCAACTGATGGAAGGCCATCATTTAAACCGATAATGCCATATTCTAATGCTTCACTAATTTGAAATGCTTGACTAATATCTTTTGTAAATACATATGCAGCTAAACCATACGGAGTATTATTAGCTCGTTCAATTACTTCTTCAACCGTTTCAAATTTTGCAACAGGCGCAACTGGTCCGAATGTTTCCTCATTCATACATAACATTGTATCGTTTGCTCCTCCAATTACAGTTGGTTCAATAAAGTGACCATTTAATTCTGCAATTGTTTGTCCTCCATAAAGGATTTCGCCGCCTTTTTGGATAGCATCTTCTATATGTTCCTTTACTTTTTCTACTGCATTCGCATCAATAAGCGGCCCTACAGTCGTACCTTCTCCAAATCCATCTCCTACCTTAAGCTGACCTACTGCTTTTTGAAACTTCTCTGCAAATTCTCCATATACCGCTTCTTGTACAAATACGCGATTTGTACATATGCATGTTTGACCAGCATTACGGAATTTCGAACCAATTACCGCTTCTACAGCTTTATCTAAATCCGCATCATTCATCACAATAAACGGAGCATGCCCCCCTAATTCAAGTGACACTTTTTTCATTGTTTTCGCTGCACCACACATTAATTCTTTTCCGATTTCAGTTGATCCCGTAAACGAAACCTTTCTCACACGTCCATCATTCATCCACGTATCAGCGATAGCCTTTGCACTACCTGTTACAATGTTTAAAACGCCTTTTGGAATATCAGCCTCATGTGCAAGTTCAGCTAATTTTAATGCTGTTAACGGCGTTTGACTTGCAGGCTTTACAACTGCTGTGCAACCTGCTGCAAGCGCTGGAGCTACTTTTCTTGTAATCATAGCAGCTGGAAAATTCCAAGGTGTAATTGCTGCAATAACACCAACAGGCTGTTTTATTACTAAGATGCGTTTATCTGGATGAGAAGCTGGAATCATCTCACCATATACTCGCTTTCCTTCTTCTGCATACCATTCTACAAAACTATTCGCATAATTCACTTCACCAAGTGCTTCTGCAAATGGCTTCCCTTGCTCTTTCGTCATAATTGCTGCGATTTCTTCTTTATTTTCATCAATTAGTGCAAACCACTTTTTTAATTTTTGCGCACGGTCAGCTGCAGTTAATTTTGACCAAGACTTAAAGGCTTCATGTGCAGCATCTACCGCTTGCTTCGCCTCAATGACCCCGCCTTTTGGAACAGTTGCAAATACTTCCTGCGTCGCAGGATTATTAATTTCAATTTGTTCCTGTAGCCCGATCCATTCCCCATTTATATACATTGCTTTCTGTTCTAAATTTATATAAGTCGCTTTCTTATCCAACGTTTTCTTCCTCCTTTATATTCACTTCATTTTCTTCTATATTTCTATCATACTTTCAAAAAAGCATTCGAACAAAGAAATAGCCTTCACTCGTTTTCTCTCTTTATTTTCACTTGGAATGGGACAGTTTCTATGCATGAACGGATGCTCTCTCCCCCTAAAAAGAAAGGTTCTATATCATTTTTTCAATTTGTATTTATATAAATTCCTCTCCTATAAACCTCTTAATTTTCCTCGTCGCTGCAGACTGGCTTATTTTCAAAAACTCTGCTACTTTATAGCTTGATCCATATGTTTTATACGCTTTAAGGATAATATTCCGTTCTACTTCTTCCAACATTTTATAGAGGCTTTGACCGGACTGTTCAACTGTTGATCCATGCATAGATAATGGTAAGTCTTCAATCGTTACAATGTTATCTGCAGTAATGACAATTCTTTCAATCACATTTTCTATTTCTCTATTATTCCCTTCCCAAGGGTACCCTACAAACATTTGTAAAGTACTAGGTGCCAATTTTACATCACGTCCATACTTCTCATTAAAGTGATGTAAGTAATGATAGACTAAAGGTAAAATATCTTCCGTTCTTTCACGAAGTGGAGGGATATGAATCGGTATTACATTTAAACGATAGTATAAATCTTTTCGGAAAGTACCTTGTTTCACCATTTCAGCCAAATCTCTATTCGTAGCTGCTACAATACGAACATCTACTTTTTTTAGTTCCCTACCTCCTACTGAGCGGAATGTTTTTTCTTGTAATACTTGTAACAGTTTCGCCTGAATTTCAAGTGGCATTTCACCAATCTCGTCTAAGAAAAGAGTTCCTTTATGAGCTAGCTCTAAAATCCCTTTTTTTCCTTCGCGGTTTGCACCTGTAAATGAACCACCTGAATAGCCAAACAGTTCCGATTCGATTAAATTTGTCGGCAATGCCGCACAATTAATTTCATAAAACATTTCATTTTTACGATGACTCACTTCATGCAAATGACGCACTAATCTACTTTTCCCTACACCAGTCTCGCCTAAAATAAGAACCGTACTATCTACCACAGAGACTTTTTTGATTGTTGTAACTATTTTTTGCATAGCTACACTTTTAAAAATAAGCCCCTCATATTCATACGTTTCTCTTAACTCTTTTTTATATGTCTTTAACTGATTATCCATCTCTTCGACCTTTTTTCGTAATTGGTAGAGTTCAGTGAGATCACGAGAATAACTAATTACCCTTCGCAAATTCCCTTGTTCATCAAACACAGGCCTTGTACGAACGTGTAAATACTCTCCTGATTTTGTTGTCTGAACAAGTTCAATTGGCTTTTTCTTCTCAATTACTTCTAATGTTGCAGATGGATAAAAGATCCCTTCTTTTTGTAGTTCTTTTACATGCTTACCTACTAACTCCTCAGCAGATAATTGATAGTGTCTTTCGCATGTACTATTTACACGGACAACAGTTCCTTCCTCATCCGTAACAAAAATCTCATCAAATGCATATTCAAATACATCTTTTAAATCCATAAATGCTCGTTCCTTTTCTGCAACCATTCCAGCCACTCCTCAAATTCAAGTACATTGCTTCACTTTATTATCTCTTACATTTCATTATAAAATGAAACCTGCATTTAAGGGAATTTTCTGTATATTCAACGAAGCAAACTAGAATGGTCACAAATATATTATATCCATTTTGATTTTCCGACATATAAGGCGCTACTATAAAGAACAAACGGTAATCTATGGTCGTTTCCTCTCTTTGTTTTAACTTTGCATGAGGCTGGAAGAGAGTCTGACCGCTTCTATGCATGGACGGATGCTCTCTTCACCTAAAAAAAGAAAGGTTTTATGCCGTTTTTTCAATTTGCATTCTATTATTTACACACGAGCTATATCCGCTTGCTCATAACAAGCTTGCAGGGAATCTTCAATAATTGTAAGCCCCTCTTCTAGCTGCTCATCTGTAATGACAAGTGGCATTAATACACGAACTACATTCCCATACGTTCCAGCAGATAATAAGAGCAATCCACGTTTATTTGCTTCAGCACATAAATTTGCTGTTAATGCTTTATCCGCTTCTTTCGTTGTACGATCTTTAACAAGTTCGAACGCACACATTGCTCCTAAGCCACGCACATCACCAATACAATTATATTTTTTCTTCATTGCTTCAAATCGATCCATCACAACTTTTCCTACATGTACAGCTCGAGCATTTAATTTTTCTTTCTCTATAATATCCAAAACAGCTAATGCCGCAGCGCAGCCTAATGGACTTCCAGCGTATGTTCCACCAAGTTCCCCTGGTGCTGATTCATTCATAACTTCTTTTCGGCCAATAACGCCACTAATCGGTACTCCTGCCCCTAATGATTTTGAAACAGTAATTAAATCTGGAACTACATCATAATGATCAATTGCAAAGTATTTTCCTGTACGGCTAAATCCTGTTTGAATTTCATCAGCTACAAATAAAATACCATGTTCAGAGCAAAGACGACGTACTTCTTGTACAAACTTTTTACTTGGAATGATAAAACCACCTTCACCTTGGACTGGTTCCATCACAACAGCTGCTATACTTTCTGGTGCAACTTCTGATATTAAAAAATTCTTAAATTCTTCAATAATAAAGTTATCGTATTGTTCGTCTGTTAAACCTTCTGGACGACGGTATTCATATGGAAATGGTGCTTTATATACTTCCGGTGCAAATGGACCAAATCCGAATTTATATGGCTTTACTTTACTTGTCATCGTCATTGTCATCAATGTACGACCATGAAACCCTTTTGAAAACGCAATAATGCCAGGTCTTTTCGTATATTTACGAGCAATTTTCACAGCATTTTCAACTGCTTCAGCACCGCTATTTAAAAATAATACTTGTTTTTCAAATTTTCCAGGAGCTAATGCAGCAAGCTTCTCTGCTAATTCAATATATGGCTCATACATCATTACATTAAATCCAGTATGAATATATTGATCTACTTGTTTATGAAGCGCCTCTTTCACAGCAGGGTGACAATGTCCTACGTTAATCGTTCCAATTGCTCCTGCAAAATCGATAAATTGATTTCCATCTACATCTGTTACAAGCGCACCATCGGCTGACTGTACGAATGTTGAAATCCCATTACTCACGCCCCTTGGTACGATATTTTGACGGCGTTCTAATAAAGAAGCTGCCTTTGGTCCTGGAATTTGTTCATTTACTTTAGCGAATTTTGTATTCATCGTTTCTCCCATCCTTTTCTATGCTATGATTTTCTTTTTCTATATTGCAAGATGTATGCCAATTTACAAATGTAGTGTTGTTCTAACATTCCTAGTATTTCGACATAAAAAACAAGTCTATAAAGACTTGTTATGAGTCTCTATAGACTTATTTTATTTATACATTAGACTTCCTTTGTTCCCAAATAAATTCACCAGAGCTAGAAATAAGATCCCCTACAGAATCTAGTACAACATCGGCAAGTGGTGCTAATGTTTGTCGATCCCCCGTCCCAGAAAGAACACCAATTGCATAACAACCGCCACTATTTTTCGCTAAATGTAAATCGGTCGGTGTATCGCCAACTACCGCTACTTCCGATGAATCCAAGCTAAACTTCTCGCAAAATGCTTCTACAATTTGTTTATCTGGTTTTTGTGCCGGAAATGTATCTGCAGTTACAATACAATCAAAGAAAGATTCCAATCGATACTGCTTTAAAAATAATTCTGTCGGTGCAAAATCATCAGCTGTCACCACTCCTAAAATGAAACCTTTATCTTTCAATGTTTGTAAAACCCTTGGTAAATCTGCTGTCATTCTCATATGTGAACGATGTTCGTACATAAGAGTAAATAGTTTTCCACTTATCCAGTGATGCATATCACTCTCTTTAACAGACGGTATATACTTACAACAAATTTTCGCTATATCGAGGCTTGTTCCTGCTGCTAATACACTACTTGGATGAACAAACGCCCCTTTAACACCAATTTCTCCCAAAATAGTTAACTGTAATGATTGAGGTAATTGATGTAGTTCTATAAGTTCAGCTACAAGTTCTTCTGCAACTTTAATCCAAATCGAATGAAAATCCATTAATGTTCCATCTTTATCAAAGAGTATTGCCTTTATCTTCTCCATAACACACCCTACCTTTCTGCCCTTCTCACATTCAGTGTAGCAAGTAAATGTGGATATAAGATGAACGCATTGTAAAAATACATTGAAAATCAAACCAACTCCCAATTTACAAAAGGAATTAATGACACGATTCCATCGACACATTCCTATATATATAAATAAAAAAGGATACCTTTATAAGGTATCCTCTTTATGTTCTGGAACAAATAGTTCAAGACAATGATATATATTTTCAAATTCCATTGGCGCATCTCCGCCATATTCACCATCTAAATTAATCATTAATTTATCCGGCGAATGAACCTTAATACGATTTGCCTGCGTATATAAAACTTTTGGATTATTAATATGCTCACCGCGCTGTGCTTGTGTTGCTGCTTTAATCAAATCAGCAATAGAACCCTTCTTCAGCACTAATAAGTCAAATAAACCATCGTTAATAGATGCATATGGTGCAACCTTTTCAAAACCACCAACTGAGCGGGTATTCGTAATTAAAAACATCGTAATCTCTTCTTGCAATAGCTTTCCATCATACTCGATTTCAACGTATGTTGGATGTAATGACGGTAGCATTTCGATACCTTTTAAATAATAGGCAAGCTGTCCTAGTACTGTTTTCAGCTTACTTGGTACTTCGTATGTTAATTCTGTAATACGTCCGCCGCCAGCAATGTTAATAAAATATGTATCGTTCGCTCTACCAAGGTCTAATGGAACAGTCTTACCTTCACAAATAATATCTGCCGCCTCTTCAATAGAACGCGGTACACCGATTGCACGTGCAAAATCATTTGTCGTCCCAACTGGAATGATTCCGAATTTCGGACGATATTCATTCCCTACTAAACCATTCACCACTTCATTTAACGTCCCGTCACCACCAGCTGCAATGACAACATCAAATTTACGATTTGCCGCTTGCCTCGCTGCCACAGTCGCATCTCCAGGACCCGTTGTCGCATGACAAGATGTTTCATATCCAGCTTGTTCTAATTTTTGTAATACTTCTGGTAAGCTCTTTTTAAATAACTCACGGCCAGAAGTAGGGTTATAAATTATTCTTGCTCGCTTCATCATTCATTAGCACAGGAAATTTCTCATTCACCATTCACAGAAAAAGAATATACCGAATCTTTATTCAGCGTTCCTATGCCTACCTCCTCTCATCTCCATATCCTTCTTTTAGCCCATTTAAAAGGACAAATAAGGACCCAGGTTCATACCGCTTTACATCAGCAAAATATAAAGAACAACCTACTAATGAAAGCTTTGCTTTATTGAACTAAGTAATATATATCATTTCACCATTCATAGTACTTTCTGTTTCTTACATACAAAACAGGGGATAACAATTATCTATTATTTCACGAGATGAAAAAACTCTCTATGTCTAGATTTATCATTATTCCCACCTTTTTGCAACTATCATACCATAGTTGCTATACAAACATTTTCTCACTTTTGTCAGTTAATCAAACGTTTGTTTAAATGATTTCTTAATTTAAACAAACGTTTGATTAACTCAGAAAAAACACCCAAATATGGGTGCTTTCTCTGATTAATCTTTACTATTTGATAACCGCTTAACTTCATAAGCTAGGCTATCCAGTTCCACTTTTCTTTATTATCGCTTGTTGATTTCTTCTAACAAGATTTTATTAACAAGTGGTGGGTTTGCTTGTCCTTTTGTCGCCTTCATAATTTGCCCCACTAAGAAGCCAATTGCACGGTCTTTACCGTTTTTAAAGTCTTCAATAGATTGTTCGTTATTATCAAGAATTTCTGTTACGACCTTACGAAGTGTACCTTCGTCAGAAATTTGAACAAGACCTTTTGCTTTAACGATTTCTTCTGGGTCTCCACCTTTTTCAATTAATTCGTTAAATACTTTTTTCGCAATTTTAGACGAAATTGTACCTTTTTCAATTAATCGAACCATTTTAGATAGACCAGCTGGCGTTAATGCTACGTCTTTTAATTCTTTTTGTTGTTTATTTAAGTATGCAAGTACTTCACCCATTAACCAGTTTGATGTTAATTTCGCGTCTGCACCATCTGCGATTGTTGCTTCAAAGAAATCAGACATCTCTTTTGTTAATGTTAATACGTGTGCATCATAAGCTGGTAAACCAAGTTCTTCAACATAGCGTACTTTACGAGCATCTGGAAGTTCTGGAATAGAAGCGCGAACGCGTTCTTTCCACTCATCATCGATGTAAAGTTCAACTAAGTCTGGCTCTGGGAAGTAACGGTAATCGTCAGATCCTTCTTTTACACGCATTAAGATTGTTTTCTTCGTTGCTTCATCATAACGACGTGTTTCTTGTTGAATGATGCCACCAGATAATAATTCTTTTTCTTGGCGTACTTGTTCATGCTCAAGACCTTTTTGTACATAAGTGAAAGAGTTTAAGTTTTTCAGCTCTGCTTTTGTACCGAACTTCTCTTGTCCTACTGGACGAAGGGAAATGTTCGCATCACAGCGAAGAGACCCCTCTTCCATCTTACAGTCAGATACACCTGTATATTGAATGATAGATTTTAATTTTTCTAAGTATGCATATGCTTCTTCTGGCGTACGCATATCTGGCTCAGATACGATTTCGATTAATGGCATACCTTGACGATTATAATCCACTAATGAACCTTCACTTGTATGCGTTGATTTACCTGCATCTTCTTCTAGGTGAAGACGTGTAATACCGATGCGTTTCTTTTTGCCATCTACTTCAATTTCAATCCAACCATTTTCCCCAATTGGTTTATCATATTGAGAAATTTGGTATGCTTTCGGATTATCTGGATAGAAATAGTTTTTACGATCAAATTTTGTTTCTGTTGCGATTTCACAGTTTAATGCCATTGCAGCTTTCATTGCAAAGTTAACTGCTTCTTTATTTAGAGTTGGAAGCACTCCAGGATATCCCAAGTCAATTACACTTGTTTGTGTATTTGGATCCGCTCCGAATTCTGTTGGACTCGCAGAGAAAATTTTCGAATTCGTTTTTAACTCAACGTGAACCTCTAAACCGATAATTGTTTCTAAATTCATCTATGCTCGCCTCCTACAGACTTGCTTTTTTTGTATGATAATCTGTTGCTTGCTCAAACGCATGTGCAACGCGATAAATTGTTGCTTCATCGAAGTGTTTACCGATAATTTGTAAACCAAGTGGCATGTTGTTCGCACCGAATCCACATGGAACAGAAATCGCCGGAACACCTGCTAAGTTCACTGGAATTGTTAAAATGTCGTTTGCGTACATTGTCATTGGATCATCTACTTTTTCGCCTACTTTGAATGCTGGAGTTGGCGTTGTTGGTCCAATAATAACGTCATAGTTAGCAAATACATTTTCAAAGTCATTTTTAATTAATGTACGTACTTGTTGTGCTTTTTTGTAATATGCATCATAGTAACCAGAGCTAAGCGCAAATGTACCGAGCATGATACGACGTTTCACTTCATCACCGAAGCCTTCGCTACGCGTGTTTTTGTAAAGGTCCATTAAGTTACTCACATTGTCAGAACGCACGCCATAGCGTACGCCATCAAAGCGTGAAAGGTTAGCAGACGCCTCTGAAGAAGAAATTAAGTAATACGTTGCTAAAGCATATTTAGAGTGCGGAAGAGATACTTCTTCCCAAGTTGCCCCCATACCTTCTAATACTTTTAACGCAGCTAGTACTGACTCACGAGCTTCTTCGCCAACACCTTCTCCTAAGTATTCTTTTGGTACAGCGATACGTAAACCTTTTACATCACCTGTTAAACCAGCTAAGTAGTTGCCAACTTCAACATTTGCAGAAGTTGTATCCATGCGGTCAACACCTGAAATCGCTTGTAATAGGTATGCATTGTCTTCTACTGTACGTGTAATTGGTCCGATTTGGTCAAGAGAAGATGCAAATGCAACTAGACCAAAGCGAGATACACGTCCGTAAGTTGGTTTTAAACCAACAACACCGCAATATGCAGCTGGTTGACGGATTGAACCACCCGTATCAGAACCTAAAGAGAATAATACTTCTCCTGCCGCTACTGCCGCTGCAGAACCACCACTAGATCCGCCCGGAACATAATCTAAATTCCATGGGTTTTTCGTAGCATAGAAACCAGAGTTTTCATTTGAAGACCCCATTGCAAACTCGTCCATGTTTAATTTACCGATTGTAATTGTGTCAGCAGCTTTCAGCTTTTGCACAACTGTCGCATCATAAATTGGATCAAAGTTTGCTAACATTTTGCTCGCACAAGTTGTACGAAGGCCGTTTGTTACAATGTTGTCTTTCACACCGATTGGCATACCGAATAGTAAACCGTTATCTTCAGCACCAATTTTTGCATCTAATTCCTTCGCTTTCGCGCGTGCATTTTCTTCATCTAATGTAAGAAAAGCTTTTACGTTATCTTCTACATCCGCAATACGTTTGTATGATTCTTCTACTAAATCCGTAACGGAAATTTCTTTGTTGTTTAACTTCTTATGTAACTCTGATACAGAATGATCAAATAATGACATCGAAATTCCCCTCCTCTATTCTAATACTGCTGGAACACGGATTTGATTATCTTTGTGATCCGGTGCATTTTTTAATACTTCTTCAACTGGTAAACCTTTTTCTGGTACATCTTCACGCATAATATTTTTCATATCTAATACATGAGTTGTTGGTTTAACACCTGTTGTATCTAATTCATTTAACTGCTCTGCAAATGTAACAATTGCATCGAGTTGCTTTTGAAATTTTTCTGCTTCTTGATCTGTAATTGCAAGACGTGCTAAATGCGCTACATGCTTTACATTCTCAACGGAAATTCTTGACACGGCTAGGCCACCTCCATAATATATCGTTCAATCTACAATACTATTGATGATACCAAATTTTCAGTACTTCAAGCAAGTCAACACACGGTACTTACAGCATTTTTACATAAAAAAAGAAAGGCTTCTGCCTTTCCTCTCAATTTATTCTTTATCTAGTGGTTCGTTTTTCGGTAAACGCTCGTTATCTTCTTCATTATCACGAATTGTTTTTTGCAGTACAAAACAGGACATTGTTAAAAATAATGTACCTATTAAATAGTATCCTTTTACGCTAAGTGTTTCATCTAATGTATAAATACCAATTAACATACCAGAAAGCGCACAAACAAATGAAGTCCATGCTAAAAATGTGAACGCTTGGGTATTTCTTCTCCTCATGGTTCTCCCCCTTGTAGCTGTACCTCCATAATAGATAAGTATATTACTATTATGGATTTTTATGTAAAATATATTTATCTACTTATTACTCTATTACATAAATTTTCTAATATAAAATTTATTTTTTATCTAATCTGAAAAAACAAATCATAATTGTTTGACATTTATTTCAAACATACATACAATAGAAATAAATATTACGAACCTCGAAATATACGGGAGTGGAAATAATTGTTGCAATATGAACATTTTTTAGATTTACTACTAGATAATGCCAAGAAGCTTTTCTACCCAGAAGAATGGGTGAGCCTTGATTTATCACTTTCTAAAACAGAAGTATTCTGTCTGTTATGGATGGAGCGAAATACAGATATTACAATGACGAAAATCACGGAGCTTCTCGATATTCCAATGAGCACAACGACAGGTGTCGTTAATCGACTTGTGAAAAAAGGATATATTGAGCGCTATCGGAATGAAAATGATCGACGCATTGTACTAATTCGCTTAACAGAAACTGGCGTACAACTCGTTCAAGAAGTAAAACACAATGCGGCTCATTACTTTAACCTTGTGACAGAAGCATTATCAGAAGAAGAAAAAGCATTTTTACTACAAATCTTCCAAAAGATTATGAATCACATCGCTACGTCACAACAAAAGCAAGTCGAAAAGCTTCCTACACCTAAGATGAAGAACATCCCGATTGAATAATGCCCTTTATGGGTTTTTATTCAAACATATATTTCGACACTCGTAATATTCGACAACCGAAGCAAAGGGGATATAAATATGAGAATTATTTTGTATACAGGTAAAGGCGGCGTAGGAAAAACTAGCATTTCAGCAGCAACAGCACTTCAAAGTGCAAAACAAGGATTAAAAACATTAGTAATGAGCACTGATCCAGCTCATAGCTTAGGAGATTCCTTTGGCATAAAATTATCTTCTGAGCCACTAGAAATTCGTGAAAATTTATGGGCACAAGAAATCAATACAATTTATGAAATGGAAAAAGGCTGGGGGAAATTACAAAAGTATATTACATTGCTATTCACATCAAAAGCTGCTGATGATATTACAACAGAGGAATTAACGATGTTTCCTGGCATGGAGGACTTAATTAGTTTACTTCGTGTACTCGATTACTATAAACAGAAAACATATGATGTCATCATTATTGATTGCGCACCAACCGGAGAAACTCTCGCCATGCTAAGCTTTCCTGATATGCTCGGCTGGTGGATGGAAAAACTCTTTCCGATTAAAAAAAAAGTTTTAAAAGTTGTCCGACCTGTTGCACAACCACTTCTAGGAGTCCCACTTCCTACTGATGATATTATGGATGAATTAACAAATACACTTGAACACCTTGGAGAAATGCGGGATATTTTATCTAACCGTGAAGTGACAAGTATTCGCGTTGTTGTAAATCCAGAAAAAATGGTTATTAAAGAAGCGCAGCGTAGCTTCACCTATTTGAATTTATATGATTATAACGTGGATGCGATCATGATTAACCGCGTCATCCCTAATACCGTTACCGACCCCTACTTCCAAGCATGGAAAGACGCGCAGAAAAAATATAAAGCATTAATTCAAGATAGCTTCCAACCACTTCCTATTTATGAAGCTCCAATGTTTGAACAAGAAGTAGTTGGATTACCTATGCTAGAGCGTGTAGGAGCTGCTCTATTCAAAGATGATGTAGAACCAACCGCTGTAAAATTCAACGGGCGTACACAATATGTAAAAAAAGATGGAGATGAATATATTTTTGTTCTCTCTATTCCATTCTCAGATAAAAGTGAACTCTCTTTAAATCAAAAAGGTGATGAACTCATCATTCGCGCCGGCTCTGTCAAACGAAACATTACTTTACCAAAAACATTAACGCACTTATCTGTTCAGGGCGCAAAATTTGAAGGGGATGTGCTAATCATTCGATTTGGAGGCGTTGTTCATGCATGAGGATTTGCTAAGAACAGTCATTCAAACAAAATTAAAGGTTGGGATGTGTATCATCAATGAATTACCTACTCCCTTTAGGCAACAAGCTAAAAAAATGATAAATATTTTACAGGAAGAACTCTCTTCTTGTATGCAAGAAAAAAAACAACCGACAGACAAATCATTAAAGAATATCACAATTGAATAACTATGGTAAAAATATGAAACCCTCTTTTCAACTAATTTCTTTATTGAATCAAATAAAAAAGACCAGGAAAACTCCTGGTCTTTTCACTCTACCTAACAAACATTGGATTTATTCCGCTATTTGCGGGCAGTAATACTCCCATCCCAAAATTCAATGAAAGCAAGGAACTTAGTAGCTCATTACAAAACAATTATTTTTAAATTCATGTGAAATTCTCCTTCACATTCTCTCTCTAAAAGGAAAATATCCCTTTCCAGTTGAATAACATTACATGAATACGAAATAAAAACGGAGGACGATCGATTATATGAAAACAGCCCTTTTACTCGTTGATATTCAAAATGATTATTTTCCAAATGGTAAAATGGAACTACGTGGCACCATGGAAGCTAGCGAGTATGCAAGTCAACTACTTCGGCATTTTCGAGAAATGAATCAACCTATTTTTCATATCCAACATGTATCTATTCAAGAAAATGCTACTTTTTTTCTCCCTAACACAGAAGGAGTCCACATTCATGAAAATGTTCGCCCCTTAAAAAATGAAACTGTTATTCTCAAACACTATCCAAACGGTTTTCGGGAAACGGACCTATTAGAGCAATTGCAAAACTTAGAAATTGAACATGTTATTATATGCGGGATGATGACTCATATGTGTATTGATGCTACAGTAAGAGCTGCTTTTGATTTCGGTTTTCGTTGTACTGTTGTGCATGATGCATGCGCAACAAAAGATCTCATCTTTAAAAACGCTACGATTCCTGCTGTTTATATCCATAATACAATTTTGGCAAGTTTAAATGACGTATATGCAGATGTCATGAGTACAGAAGAATTCTTCAGTTTTAGAAACTCCATCTGAAACAAAAATCATGTCTCTCACAAACAGAGACATGATTTTTTATGCTGTTATTTAAAGGTTACCGTAACTTGAAATCTCCCGAACTTGTTTTTACTTTCACCTTATTTTCCCCTGTACCTTTTACTCCAACCAACTGATTCTTTGATTTCTCTTCATATAGCAGACCAGCAACATTTATATCCGCTTTACCTGAACTTCCATCAAACTCAACTCTTAAAGATTCAGGAAATGTATCAAATTGCATCTTAACATCACCGCTTGATGTATTACACTCTACTTCTCCCCGCAAACTACGATCATTATATTCAATATCACCCGATGATGTATTAGCTGCTAATTCTTTAGAATGTAAACCTTCTACTCTAATTTTTCCGCTACGTGTGTTCAATTTTGCTACTTCGATTTCACTTTTATCTGTCTTAATCTTTCCACTAGATGTTTTAGCTGTTAATTTTTCATTTACCTTAGAATGTGATAATGATACATCCCCAGAAGAAGTATTTATCTCCGCTACCTTTGTTTCAATTTCTTTTGCAACAAAATCTCCTGATGATGTGGTTACTTTGACAGTGTCATATATTTTCTTTGGAACTTTAACTTGTAAGTTTACATCTGCGGCAGTTCCAATTCCCCATCCAACATAATTCTGATTTTTACTAAATTCAATATTTAATCTATTGTTTTCTTTTTTTACATCAAATTTATATTCATCTACTAGCTCTTTGCTTATTTCTCCATCCAGTAACACTTCGATATCTTTTGAATCAACTGTAATAATTTCAACATCTGCTGCAGAAGTCTTTATTTCAATTTCATCAATTTTTTCAACAGCCACCGTTTCTTTTTTATGAATTTCAGTTTTATTAAAAGCTACACCGAAAACAGTCATTGCCCCAACACCAATGCCCCCAATAACTAACAACGATAATGCGATAAGAACAATCTTTTTCATAAAATAACACTTCCTTCGTCGTATTTCTTTCTATAAAATCGTTAAAAATTAAATTCCATACATCCCTGTTCATATAACTTTTATTATCCAGTACTGTATATTATATAGTACTGTTCGATAGCTACTTATTTTTCTCCCAATCTTTCATGTTTCATTTTATCATTTACCATAATTTGTTACAATATTTTTTCTGAAAAATACAAAAACACTACTTTCAGTGAGCAAAACCGAAAGTAGTGTCCTCTTGTCTAACCATAGATTTTCTTTCAAATTGTATTATACAGGAAATTCAAAAAATTAATACAGAAAAATATGACGAATGAATCAATTTTTCTGGTGCTTTTGTTTCTTTTCACTCTTTTATATTGTATTTAAGCAAGGTAGCAGTTTTCCAATCAGAATCTTTCTTACATGAAAAAGGCCTTCCCTATTACAGGAAGGCCTTTTCATCTATTTCTTATAAAGTTTCAGAAGTAGTTTTTCCTTGCATGTGAAGTGCGATATAGTCAGGTCCACCAGCTTTAGAGTCTGTACCAGACATGTTAAAACCACCAAATGGTTGGTAACCTACGATTGCACCAGTACATCCACGGTTGAAGTATAAATTACCAACGTGGAAGTCTTCACGTGCTTTTTCGATATGTTCACGGTTATTAGAAACAACAGCTCCTGTTAAACCGTATTCTGTATTATTTGCAATTGCAAGCGCGTGATCAAAGTCTTTCGCTTTACAGAATGCTACTACTGGTCCGAAGATTTCTTCTTTCATTAAACGAGCGTCTTCTGCAACGTCAGCAACGATTGTTGGTTGGATGAACCAGCCTTTAGAGTCGTCTCCTTCGCCACCTGCTACTACTTTACCTTCTTCTTTACCAATTGCAACATAGCTCATTACTTTATCAAATGCAGCTTGGTCATTAACTGGTCCCATGTTCATGTCTTTTTCAGCTGGGTTACCTACAGTTAATTCTTTCGTTAATTCAATAGCACGGTTTAATACATGATCGTATACATCTTCATGGATTACTGCACGAGAACAAGCAGAACATTTTTGTCCTGAGAATCCAAATGCAGATGCAACGATAGACTTAGCAGCTAATTCAAGATCTGCTTCTTTATCAACAACGATTGTATCTTTACCGCCCATTTCAGCGATAACACGTTTTAACCAAATTTGGCCTGGATTTACTTTTGCTGCGCGTTCGTAAATACGAATACCTACATCGCGTGATCCAGTGAAGCTAATGAAACGTGTACGAGGGTGGTCTACTAAGTAGTCACCAACTTCAGATCCGCTACCAGGGATGAAGTTTACAACGCCTGCCGGTAAGCCTGCTTCTTCTAATACTTCCATAAATTTCGCTGCCACTACAGGTGTTGTACTAGCTGGTTTTAGTAATACTGTGTTACCAGAAACTACTGCAGCTGTTGTCATACCTGCCATAATTGCGAATGGGAAGTTCCAAGGAGAAATGATAACACCTACTCCTAATGGAATGTAAGAGAAACGATTATATTCAATTGGACGGCTTTCTACTGGAATACCGTCTTTTAATTTTAACATTTGACGACCATAATATTCCATAAAGTCGATTGCTTCTGCTGTATCAGCATCTGCCTCATTCCATGGTTTACCTGCTTCTTTTACAAGAATAGCAGAGAACTCATGCTTTCTACGACGAACAATTGCTGCAGCACGGAATAAAATGTCTGCACGCATTTCTGGTTTTGACTTTCTCCAAGTTTGGAATGTTTCATCCGCCACTTGCATTGCTTTTTCAGCTAATTCACGGCTTGCTTTTGAAACACTGCCCACAACTTCTTCTTTATTTGCAGGGTTTACAGAAACGATTTTCTCGTCTGTAGTGATCTTTTCTCCCCCGATAATTAATGGATAGTCTTGTCCAAGATAAGATTCTACTTTCTTTAAACCTTCTTCAAACGCTAACTTGTTAGCCTCTACTGAAAAATCTGTAAATGGCTCATGCTTGTATGCTACTACCATTCTTTTTAGCCTCCCCTTAGAAAAACGTTTACATTTTACAACATTATTCTACACGATAATTTAGATTTATTCAAATATTCCTAGACTTATATTTTAAAAATTAATTAATTTTTAAAATATAATAAAAAAGAAAAGCTTCATACGTTATGTATGAAGCTAAATAATATGAACATATTCCAAAACATTTTTCCCAATTAATAAAATTGTCACCAATAAAAATAAAGTCCGCACATATCCAACACCTTTTTGTACTGCAAACTTTGATCCTAGATAAGCCCCTAAAATCATTGATAACCCCATAATAATACCGTATTCAAAATGAATGACATCTAAAAATAGAAATGTGATTAAAGATACAATGTTACTAACGAAATTCAAAAGTTTTCCAGATGCAGCAGCTTGAATAAAGTCCAAACCAATTAATAAAAATGCAAAAATTAGAAATGAACCTGTCCCGGGACCAAAAAATCCATCATAAAATCCTAAACTTAAAATAACAAAGAAAAACATTAATGCTTTTCCTTTCGTCATCTTTTTATAAGTGGACGCACTTCCCCAATCTTTTTTTACAATAATATAAATTGCAATAAATACCAACATAATAAGTACAAGCGGCCGTAAAATATCGGGTGGAATAAATTTCACAACTAAAGCTCCAGCTATCGCACCCACAATAGTTAATGGGATTAATTTTCCTACTATACGAAAATTAACCTTTCCTGAACGAATAAAATAAATAGCACTTGTAAAAGTCCCCATCGTTGCAGCCAGCTTATTTGTTGCAATTGCCGATGCAGGCGATAAGCCCACAAACATAAGTGCTGGAAGTGAAATGAGCCCTCCTCCTCCAACAACTGAATCAATAAATGCAGCCAAAAAACCAAAAGCAACGAGTAATACAATAATCTGTAAGCTTAACTCATCCATGTCTTTTCTCCTTACCCCTTTTTGTTCACAACATTAGAAATTATAACAAAATTACAGAAGAAAAAAAGCCGTTCCAGAAAGGAACAGCTTTTTTCTTAATCTAAAATTTTCACAAATGGTTCATCCTGCTTCGCCTCACGAATAATAATCGCTTCTGGTCGTTCAACAGATTTAATTGTCACCTGTACTTTCACATAATTCGGGAAGTATTGCATAACTTGTCCAGCAACAAATTGTGTAAATCCAATCACTTCTGCTTTTCCATTAAACTGAACAGGGATTTCAAGTTTCATTTCTTTTAATTGATCATCTTTATAAAATCCTGTACCAACAATAGCTGTGTAGTCACCTTTGAAAAACTCACTCAGTTTTGCTTTAAAGTTTTCTACAATTGCGTAATCTTCACGCACATCCGTTTTAGCTGATTCAGAAGGGAACAAGTAATATTTTTCATTAATTGCTTTCCAATCTCCTACTTTGTCACTGCCTTTATCTATTTGAGCATAAGATACAAATTTTCCTGGTACAAGTGTCGATTTTGATCCTTGGCGATAAATCGCAAATGTAATGGGAATATTTTTTAATTTTGGATCTTTCTTTTGCAATAATGTTAAAATTTCTTGTGCCATAGACTTACCTTGATCTAACATTTCTTTTTCTGAAATTTCCACCTCACGTGGATACCCATGTTCCTCAGTATAATAATGAACCGAATTCATTGCTAAACCAATAACAACTCCACCAAGTTCAACTTCTTTTTCACCTTTTCGTACATAATAATCGTGCTCTAAAATATTAGAAAGATACATTGGTGTTTTTTTGTTTCGAACCTCTAATGATTCTGAACCTTCTTGTAACGCCGGATTTAATCCAATATTAGGGAATTTCACTGCGTCTTTTTTCAGTTTCTCTTCTAACTCTTTTTGCTCCGCATCTGTACGCTTTCTCTTTACAAGCATTTGAACCGTTTCTTTATCTAAAGAGCTACCACCTTTGAATAGATAATCCTTCGTACTAAACGATTCTTTCGCAATACGCATTAGTCCTGTTTCAAATTCATCTATATCCAGACGGCTATTTAATCCTTGTACAACTAAGCCACGTGCAGAACCTGGATCAAATGGCACCGTTGTTTTGTAATAATCCTCAGAAATAGAATATTTCGGAACAATCGCTTGTTCTTTTGATTTACCCGATTTTTCAACAACTTTTTCTTCTTTTTTTATACCTGTACTACATCCACTTAGAAGTAGACCTAGGCTTAATACCGCTAATGCTATTTTTTTCATGGTAAGTTTGCACCTCTTACTTATTCAGCTCTTGTAAGAACCTCTCTTCATTCCAAACCTCAATATTATGTTTCTCTGCTTGTGCTAATTTTGACCCTGCCGCTTCACCAGCAACGACTAAATCAGTACTTTTACTTACACTACCTGTTACTTTTCCACCTAGCTCTTCAATCTTTTTCTTCGCTTCGCTACGCCCCATAACTTCTAGTTTCCCTGTTAGAACGATTGTTTTTCCAGCGAAGTAAGATGCAATATTTTGTAAATCAGCACGTTTTATGCCTTTGTAGGTCATGTTAACACCGTACTCTTTAAATTGTTGTAATAATTCTAGCACGTCTTCATTATCAAAGTACGTTACAATTGATTGGGCCATTTTCTCGCCAATTTCATTAATCTCTTTTAACTCTTCTTCTGTTGCTTTCACAAGATGATCCATCGTTTCAAAATGCTCAGCTAACGTGCGAGCCGCTTTTGCACCGACATGACGAATACCAAGTCCAAATAATAGACGCTCCAACGAATTTTCCTTAGAATTTTCAATTGCTTGTACTAATTTAGATGCTGATTTCTCACCAAAACGCTCTAATTGTAACAATTGCTCTTGCGTTAATGGATACAAATCTGCGAATGTCCGAATATAATCTGCTTCAAAGAGCTGTGTAATAACACGCTCTCCAAGCCCATCAATATTCATTGCATTTCTTGAAACGAAATGAATCAATCCTTCACGAATTTGCGCTGGACATGCTGGATTAATACAACGCAGAGCTACCTCTTCTTCTAAACGAACCAGTTCACTGTCACAAGCCGGACAATGCGTTGGCATATGATACTCTTCTTCTTCACCAGTACGTTTATCGAAAATAACATTAACTACTTCTGGAATAATGTCTCCAGCCTTTTTCACAATAACGTAGTCACCAATTCGAATATCTTTTTCACGAATTTGATCCTCGTTATGTAGGGATGCACGGCGGACAATTGTTCCTGCCACTCGAACTGGCTCTAGTTCTGCCGTCGGTGTCACAACCCCTGTGCGTCCCACGCTCAGTTCAATACCTGTTAATCTCGTTACAACTTCTTCTGCCGGAAACTTATAAGCAATTGCCCAGCGTGGACTCTTTGCTGTTGTTCCTAAACTATCTTGCAAGGCCACATCATCTACTTTAATTACGATTCCATCAATCTCATAATTAAGATTCGGGCGCTTTTCCTGCCATTCTTCTACATAAGCGATTACATCTTCAATTGTTTCACATGTGCGGCGATTTGGATTCGTTTTAAACCCAAGCTCGCCTAAGAAGTTTAATGATTCGCTATGTGATGCAATCGTCTTTTCTTTCACATCAGCAAGGCCATACACAAACATTGACAAATTACGCTTCGCAGCAATTTTTGGATCAAGCTGGCGAAGTGATCCTGCTGCTGCATTACGTGGATTTGCAAAAACTGCCTCGCCATTTTGTTCTTTCTCATCGTTTAATTTTACAAATGAACGCTTTGGCATATATGCTTCACCGCGCGCTTCTAATGTTACTTCTTCTTTCAAACGAAGAGGGATCGCTTTAATTGTTTTTAAATTTTGCGTAATATCTTCACCAGTTACGCCATCGCCACGTGTTGCGCCTTGAACGAAGCGTCCTTTTTCATAATGAAGGGAAACAGCAAGACCGTCAATTTTTAGTTCACATATATATCTTACATTTGAATCATCAATTCCTTGACGTACTCTGCGATCAAAATCACGTAAATCTCCTTCATTAAAGGCATTTCCTAAACTTAACATCGGCGATTTGTGCGTTACTTTTTCAAATATATCAAGCACTGCTCCCCCAACTCGAACGGTGGGAGAGTCTTCTATTAAAAATTCTGGGTTTTCTGCTTCTAATTTTATAAGCTCCTGCATATCACGGTCGTATTCCGCATCAGAAACAGAAGGATTGTCTAATACGTGATATTGATAGTTGAATGCATTTAACATATCACGAAGTTCTTCTATACGCTGCTTTGCCTCTTCTTTTGACATATCCTTACTCCTTTCTATTGTTTCGTTACAGGTGCAAATTTTGCTAATAAGCGTTTAATGCCAATTGGACTTGGGAATGCAATATCTAATTCTTTTGCATCTCCTTCACCTTTCACACTTACAACTGTACCAACACCCCATTTTTGATGGGACGCTTTATCACCTACAGCCCAGCCAATTTGCTCTCCTCCTGTCGTTTTCACAGTTGGACGCACAAATGCAGAGCGGGAACGTGTTGTCGTTGTTGCCCCAGCCGATCTTCCTTTTGCACTAAATGTCTCACGCTTTGGCGCTGTTTCATTTAATGGTTCTAGCAACTCCGTAGGAATTTCTGAAATAAATCGAGATGCTGCATTCATATTTGTTCTACCGAATAACGTACGCATTTGGGCATTTGATAAATATAACTCTTCTTCCGCACGAGTAATACCTACATAAGCAAGACGGCGTTCCTCTTGCATTTCATCTTCTTCCATAAGAGAGCGAGTATGCGGGAACACTCCTTCTTCTAGTCCAATAATAAAGACAACTGGGAATTCAAGTCCCTTTGCCGAGTGCATCGTCATTAAAATAACTTCTTCACCCGCAGTTGGATCCTCATCCACGCGATCAATATCTGCTACAAGTGCCAAATCTGTTAAGAAAGCAACAAGACTCTTATCTTCACTTTGCGATTCAAATGTCTGTGTAACAGATAAAAACTCATCTAAGTTTTCAAGTCGTCCTTCTGCTTCTAAAGAACGTTCATTCTTTAGCATATCGCGGTAACCCGTTTTCTCAATCACTTCTTCTACTAGTTCCGTAACAGATAAGTATTCTTGCATGTTTACCCAGTTGTGTAATTGACTTGCAAATTCTTTTACTGCTTTTGTGATTTTTGCACTTACTCCGACATGTTCAATTTCATCCATTACAGCCGTTAATGAAATCCCATTTTGTACGCCGTAGTTAATAATTTTATCGATAGACGTGGCACCGATTCCTCGCTTCGGCATGTTAATAATACGTGCGAAGCTAATCTCATCATCTGGATTTGCAATTAAACGTAAGTATGCCAAAATATCTTTAATCTCTTTACGATCATAGAACTTAATGCCGCCGACAATTTTATATGGAATATTAGACTTTAAGAAAATCTCCTCGACCATACGAGACTGAGCGTTCGTACGATACAGAACCGCAAAATCTGTATATTTTCGATTTCCCATTTGAATTTCATCGCGAATTTTTTTTGCAACAAAATATGCTTCATCCTTTTCCGTTGCAGCACGGTAATACGAAATCTTACTTCCAATTTGATTGTCTGTCCATAATTTTTTCGGTTTACGATTTGAATTATTTTCAATTACAGCATTAGCCGCATTTAAAATATTTTGTGATGAACGGTAGTTTTGCTCTAACAAGATAACCTGTGCATTTTCGTAGTCTTTTTCAAATGACAAAATGTTAGAAATGTCCGCCCCACGCCAACGATAAATGGACTGGTCAGAATCACCAACAACACAAAGGTTTTTAAAGCGAGCAGCTAATTTATTTACAAGAATGTATTGGGCTCTATTCGTATCTTGGTACTCATCCACATGAATATATTGGAACTTACGCTGATAGAATTCCAATACTTCTGGAACACGTTCAAATAAATGGATCGTCGTCATAATTAAATCATCAAAATCTAATGAGTTATTTTTCAAAAGACGTTTTTGATATTCTGTATATACATCGCTTGTTAATTTTTCAAATGGATCCGCAATTGAAATTTGCTTTGCATATTTATCAGCAGATAACAATTCATTCTTTGCATTACTAATACCAGATAAAATAGAACGTGGATCGAATTTTTTCGGATCAATATTACGCTCTTTCATAATCTTTTTTACAACCGTAAGTTGATCACTTGCATCTAAAATCGTAAAGTTACGATTAATTCCGATACGATCAATGTCACGTCGTAAAATACGTACGCACATTGAGTGGAACGTAGAAATCCAAATATCTTCCGCTTCCGGGCCAACAAGCTTATCGATACGTTCACGCATTTCACGAGCCGCTTTATTTGTAAAAGTAATTGCTAATACATTCCAAGGTGCTACACCTTTTTCACCAAGTAAGTATGCGATGCGATGTGTTAGCACACGCGTCTTACCACTACCAGCACCTGCCATTAATAGAAGTGGTCCGTTTGTTGTTTGCACTGCCTTTTGTTGCTGAGGATTTAAACCATTTAATAATTTATCAGTTATACTCATATGTGCCTGCACCTACTCTCCTTTTACAGCTTTTACTGTTTGTAAAGCTGCCTTTATATCATCATAAATTACATTTCCTACAACGACTGTATCAGCGTACTGTGCAATTTCTTTTGCTTCTTTCGCACTTGAAATTCCACCGCCGTAATACAACTTTGCTTGTTGTAATTCTGCTTTTACATTTTTAACGAGTTCAATATCTCCGTAAGTACCACTATATTCTAAGTAAAAAATCGGCAACTTCAGAAGCTTGTCTGCCATACGTGCATATGCAATCACATCATCTTCTGTTAAATCACATTTCGCCTCTGTAAGCTGAGCTACTTTTGCTTCTGGATTTAAAACACAATATCCTTCCATGAAAATTTCATCCCAGTTCATAATATCCCCGAATTCTTTCAATGCCTCATGATGAATTCCCGTTATCCATTCCACTTTTGAGCTGTTTAAAACACTTGGAATGTAATAAAAATCAAACCCTGGTGTAAGAGCTTCAAGATCAGAAACCTCTAACACACAAGGAACTGCATATCTACGAATGCTTACTAGCATGTGTAATACATTATCAATTGTTACCCCGTCACTTCCGCCTACAATCACTGCGTCTGTTCCAGATTCACAAATCATTTCTAAATGTTCATCGCTTAATTCCTTATTCGGATCAAGCTTAAATACATGTTTCCACTGTGAAATATCGTACATGAAAACACCCTTTCTTTTGTCTATTCACCTTTATGTGCTGGTTCAAAAAGGAGGATCTAGAGAGCCGAGCTATTCGAGGCGCTGCAGCCAGGAGGACACGGAGTGTAGCTATATACTACATGAGTACCGGACTGGCAAAGCAACGAAGAAATGCGAAGGTTATCTTGACCGGACTTTTTAAACTTCCTTTTATGCATTCTTACATTATAACAAAAAAAGACACCTATACACACGTCCAATCCAACATCTTTTTCACCGTCAAATGTTGGATTACATATCGCGAAACTTACGTGGAATAATAACAACTGAAATAGTGTTTGCTATTTCTAAGCTGATGAAGAAGGAGTGTTTTCTTTGATGAAGCAAAACATCGGCATAATGAATGCTCTAATCCGAATTACACTCGGTTTAGTTGTACTAAGTTGTAGCACAGCTAAACTCACACGTAAACCATGGTGCACTTGGTCAAAGGTTTTGCTGTGGCTTGGTGCAATGAAAATTGCAGAAGGAATCTTGCGTTTCTGTCCTATTACTGAAGCATGTAAATTTGGAAAATATATAAACATGGGTGCCTTAAAAATACCTAGCATGGATTTTAATAAAAAAGGACATGCTAAACAAGAAGAAGTAAGTCACACTTCCAGTCCTGACAAACCAGGATCAAAAGGAAGTTATGATGCTTCTGACAAAGAGATTGAGTCAGCGATTGAAGAAGCAATCCTGGCGAAACCGCTTTGAATCATTTGTCACGATGCAAGATGCTCTCAAAGAGACTTAGCTGCTGCAGTGGGCGGCTAAGTCTTCTTTATTTTATCACAAAACAGAACTAATGTTCTTTTCGTTTTATTTCCCCTAAGAGATTCCACTAAAAAAAGAGCGGATTTTTTCGCTCTTTACTTTCCTTGTGTTTGAATGAATTCTTTCTCTTGCTCTGGATTTGTTAATTTGTAGGCTTTACCAGTGTTACCGCCTTGTATTTCCCAAAAAAATTATGCTCCTCAACCGCTTGAGTGAAATCACCTTTCTCCCATCTATCTAAGATTTCAACGCATTGTGGCTTGTATTGCAGAAGATCGCTTTTTTCAACCAGTTCTCGCATCTTTTTTAATGTTCTTCGAATTCATTTCAATAAATCCTCGCCTTTCGGAGGCTAATACTTTTTGATGAGTCATTTTGTGCATTGAATCAATTACAACACCCTCAGAATTTAATAAAGTGAAACTTTAATCAGTGGAGGTTTTCTTCATCCCCCACTGATTATTAGCCCGACCCCCATCTAATCTCTTTGCTTTTACTGGATTCTGAGGTGGAGGTCTTACTGCCCGTTAATGCGGGATAAATAACTGTAGCTATATATTAATTTGAGATGTATCGCGCCGCATACCTAAAAAACTAATTTCCCACTCTTCTAAGAAAGATTTTTTATTATTTTCAGAAAATAAGATTTTCCTCCCTTGCATTCGATGATATAAAAGTGATATCATTTTTATATCAGAAGGAGGCGATTAGTATGAGAGAAAAACAAGTGTTTTATGTAAATGGTTTTCTAGGTATTATTGGTCTTTTAGCTTTATCCGGTATCGGTGTATTTTGCCTCGTACAAGAAATATTTGTAGTAGCTGTACTTTGTCTAATTTTAGCTGCTATTCTTGCCACCGGTATTGGGATTGTCCAACCAAATCAAGCAAAAGTGATTACGTTTTTTGGGAACTATTTAGGAACAATCCGTCAAAATGGATTATTTTTAACAATTCCATTCGCACTTCGTCAAACTGTTTCTCTTCGCGTTGAAAACTTTAATAGTAAAAAACTAAAGGTAAATGATGTAGATGGGAACCCGATTGAAATTGCAGCTGTTATCGTTTATAAAGTTGTCGATTCAGCAAAAGCGATTTTTGGGGTTGAACATTATGATGAATTCGTAGAAATTCAAAGTGAAACAGCAATTCGCCACGTTGCAACGAAATATCCGTATGATAATTTTCAAGATGACAATTGCATCACACTACGTGGAAATGCCGAAGAAATCTCTGAGGAACTAAGACGCGAATTAGAAGCGCGCTTAGATATTGCTGGTGTAGAGGTACTAGAAACTCGTTTAACACATTTAGCTTATGCAACAGAGATTGCCCATGCAATGCTTCAGCGTCAACAAGCGAAAGCTGTTTTAGCAGCACGAAAAGAGATTGTCGAAGGTGCTGTAAAAATGGCGAAAGATTCCATTCATATGTTAGATGAAGAAGGCGTACTCGATTTAGATGACGAGCGTAAAGCGAACATGGTTAACAACTTATTGGTTGCCATCGTTTCAGATAAAGGTGCACAACCAGTTATTAACACAGGAAGTCTATATTAAAGGTTGTAGGTAATTATGGCCAAAAAGAAAAGCTTTCCATTACGTATTGATCCTGAATTACACGCAGTCATCGAAAAATGGGCAAATGATGAATTTCGTAGCGTTAACGCTCACATCGAGTATTTACTTCGAGAAATGGCAAAGCAAAAAGGAAAACTAAAAAAAGAGAAAGAGTCTTAAGTTTATATTCAGTGGTTCTCTTCCCTACACAAAAAAAGCAACTAAATTTAGTTGCTTTTTCTAATTATTAAAAATAAAATCACCAATAAACTTTATGATTTCCATATAACACTGATTATGGAATACAGGCTTTATAACAGATACAACAATAATACGAGAAACAGACTTAAAAAAATAAAAACTTTCCACTTATACGATTATTAAAAAACAACCTAAACATTTAGGATTCTTTCCCTTTTTCGAATGTAAAATTCATTATATTTTTTTATATTCCTATCCTAATAAACACTGACCTCATCTCAATTTTACTGATATTCTCAACAACAACAGTATACATTCAGGCCGTTTCTTTATCTCTTTTCTTTATTATAGCTGACTACAATCTCATAATATTCATCAAGGTCAATAGCATAAGCTTTTAATTCTTTTCATACTAGCCTTCCTTAGTTCACATAACGGGCGGTTTCAGTAGCCAGTTTGCCTAATTTAAAAGGAGAATAAGCTCTTTTATTCTCTTTAAGCATAGCATGTAAAAGAATATGAATTTATAAAAAGTAGGTGAAAACATGACATTAGATTCTCAACGTATTATAGGTTTCCCTGGTATGGGCATGGGTGGTTTCCCCGGTATGGGCATGGGCGGTTTCCCTGGTATGGGCATGGGCGGTTTCTCTGGCATGGGTATGCGCGATTTCCCTGAAATGGGTATACCAGTATACTATTGATTTCTAATACTTTATAGCAAAAACAGATGACAATAGGTAAAACCCTCGCTTCAACCCATTAGGATCCTCTTACCTATTGCATCTATTAACTTGTACCAGTTTTTTCATAATGTTTATCAACAAATCAAATATAAAAAGACACTGAATAGTAAGCGTCAAATATTCCCCACCTACAATTTATAAATAACCCATGAGATAATCAAGCACTTCCACTTATTGGCGCTGCGCTTACTTTAGTTATTTCTATTTTTCTATTGTTGATTGACGAATTAAAATGCAAACAGTTTGAGAAAAGACGAGCTTATGTAGATACAAACAGATTGTAACCCCTTGAAACATTCAACATACGATATGATTTTTCCTATCTTTCTATCTAACTATATATAATGATAATTCAACCATACAAAAATGCACCCGCTAACTGCGGATGCGTAATATGAATAGAAATGAGATTCATATATTCTATTGTCTTAAAAATCAATTTAGAGGTTGTTCCACAAATCATCTCGGCTAAAGTCACACTCTTTTAACGGGACAACCTTCGTCTTTTTAATAAACTTATAACCTAACCAAAGAATAATAAACACCGGTACACTAATATACGATACAAGCATTCCATACCAGTTAATCGCCCCTCCAGAAACCACTTCACTTCCTTGTCCAATAATAACAATGATACATAATACTAACGTAAACAACGGACCAAAGGGATACCATTTCGCCTTAAATGTTAGTTCATTTAAGCTTCTCCCTTGTGCCACGTATGCTTTACGAAATCTATAATGACAGATTGCGATTCCAATCCATGTTAAAAACCCCGTTAACCCCGTCATATTAAGCAGCCATATATAAACAACGCCATCGCCAATGAATGATGATAAAAAGACAAGTAATCCAAAAATAATATTGGCATACAAAGCATAGGTAGGGACCCCTCTTCTATTTACCTTACGCAAAATTTTAGGCGCTTTTCCTTCTTGTGCAAGAGCCCAAAGCATGCGAGTAGAAGCATACATAGAAGAATTGCAAGCTGAAAGCACAGAGGTTAAAATGACAGCATTCATTAATGATGCCGCAAATGCAAGTCCAGCTTTTTGAAAAACTAAAGTAAATGGGCTAATAGAAATATGATCCACATCCGATTTAAGAAGACTCGGGTCTGTATATGGAATAATAATCCCTATTACGGCTATAGCCAACACATAAAAAATTAACACCCTCCAAAAAACACTACGAATTGCCCGAGGAACATTCCGCTCTGGATCCTCACTTTCACCAGAAGCAATACCAACCATTTCTGTACCTTGGAAGGAGAAACCTGCAATCATAAAAACACCAACTATAGCCAAAAATCCTCCTTTGAAAGGAGCCTCACCTATCGTAAGATTATGAAACCCTACTGCCGGGCTAAAGAATATACCAAGTATCATGAAAATACCGATCACTAAAAATAGAATAATTGTAACGACCTTAATACCAGCAAACCAAAACTCCGATTCACCATACCCTCTAACAGACAGTACATTTAATAAAAATATAAGTGCCAAAAAAAGCATCCCCCATAGAACATCCGAGGATTCTAGCAACCAATATTTCATAACCAACGCACCTGCTGCCAACTCAGCCGGAATGGTTGTAGCCCAGCTTAACCAATAATTCCAACCAAGTGTAAATCCAAATGCCGGATCAACAAACCGAGTTCCGTATGTTTCAAATGAACCTGACGTTGGAAGATATGTTGCCATCTCACCAAGACTTGTCATTAAAAAATAAACCATACACCCAATAGCAAGGTACGCAACAAATGCCCCTCCTGGTCCCGCTTGACTAATCGTAGCACCGCTTGCAACAAATAATCCCGTACCAATTGCAATCATAGATATATGTCGTGGCCTTAAGCCACGATTCAACTTCCCATCTATAGTAGATGGTGTTCCAATATTTGATTTTGTCTCTAAATTATCCATCGTCTCACCTCTCTCTTTGCAACGTTCCTAAAAAATAACCGATTCACTCTATGCAAAATCAAGTGATTCGTTTCAAAATATACAATGTCTCCTCTTTTTTGTTCTGAATATTCTAACTACTTAACCTGTAATAATAGAATTACAATGTTATAGAACGAAAGACAATCAAAAACAATTCTGATTGCCTTCCCATTTCCTTCAAATCAATTCTAGTAACTGCACCTTCTTCTGATACGCTCTCCATGTAATACACCATTTTTTCGGATTATCGAGAAAATCCTGTTCATCTAATTTGTGAATCGTACTATTTTGCGGAGCGTTTTGAATGACTTTGGGATTTTCATAGGCTTCCTTAGAAATTTGTTCAAGGGCTGCTATATACTCATCTAAGTCAGTCTTAGAATAGCTCTCAGTCGGTTCAAGCGTGAACGGCTGGGGTACGATATATGGATGGTGACTCGTCCAATAGTGTAAGCCGAAATCCGTCATTCTTCTTTGGACATCCTCTGTTGTAATACCTGTTTCATTTTTCAGCTCTTCCCAGCTATAGCGAACTTGCTCAAGGCGCTGTCCTTTTACATATGGAGCACTTGCACCACGAATCTTTTGTACTTTGTGATACATATAATTGTTATTTAATACAGCTGTTTTCGCCACTTCTTTTAATCCTTCTGGACCAAGGGCACGAATCCATGCATAAGACCTGAGAATTGTTTGTGCTACCCCATGAAAAGCGCGCACTTTTCCAATGGAATGTTTCAGATCATTGTTTAAATAATATTTTCCTTCATCGCATTCCACAATTGGTCCAGGTAAATATTCTTTTAGCTCTTTGCTCACTCCAAGTGCACCCGTTGCTGGCCCACCACACATATGCGGAGCAGCAAATGTTTTGTGAAGGTTAAAAAAACACATATCAAATCCTGCTTCTTTTGCTCTAGTAATTCCAAGGAGACCATTGGCATTTGCCTGATCATAGTAACAAATCCCACCAGCCTCATGTACGACCTTTGTAAATTCTTTAATTTTCGAATTAAAAATTCCTGTATCTTCAGGATTTGCAACAACAAATCCCGCTGTCCGCTCTGAAACAACTGCCTTTAATTTTTCTATGTTAGGGAATCCATCTTCATCTGGATGAAGTGTAATAATTTTAAATCCTTTAACAGCTGCTGTAGCTGCTTGTGAAGGGTGAGAAAAAATAGTTGTAATAATTTCATTACGTTTTTCTCCTTCTCCGCGAGATTCATGATATTTTCTTACAATGGAAGCCATAGCAAATAATGCTTGCGTACCACCACTTGGCTGAAATGAAAAATGATCCATACCAGATATTTCTCTCATACAAAGATCCAATTTATATATAATCTCTAGCATTCCTTGGACCGTACTTTCATCTTGAAGAGGATGCAGTTCCATTATTTTAGGATTTCGTACTAATAATTCATTAATTTTTGGGATATATTTCATCGTACAAGTCCCTTGCCCAATTTCAACGTTAAAGTCGGATCCTAACGTCTCTTGTGAAAGTCTCACATAATGCCTTAACACACGCGCCTGACCGATTTCTGGAAGTCTCGCTCTTTCTTTTCTATACATAGAATGAGGAATCTTTGAAACTCCATCGCCAACTTCCTGCACAATCGTTTGATCCGCTGTCGGAACTTCTACTCCTCTTTCTCCTCGCTGATGAAGTTCAAAAATAATTGGTTCATTCCATCTTGCTTGATGAAAGTCACGAACTTTACTATCCCTTTTAATTTTCTTCATGAGTTCATTCTCCTTTCTGTTCATTTATTTTAATTCGTCACAATTTCTTGAAGGGCGGCAATTAACTGATCCAAATCTTCCTTCGCATGGACTTCTGTAACGCAATATAAAGCGCATTGACCAAATATAGGAAACTCTTTCGAAATATCCTTCCCTCCAAATATCTGCTTTTCTAATAATTTCTTATTTATGGTTTCGACTGATAAACCGGTCCCATTAAAATCGACAAGAAACTCTTTAAAAAATGGAGAACTTAATCTTGAACCTCTCACCCCAGGGATTTTGTTCAGTTGTTTTACTGCATATTGACTATTTTGCATAATAGTTTGACCTAATTCATACATGCCATTCGGTCCAAGTAACGATAAATAAACCCCAGCTGTAATTCCCCATAACGCAGTTTGTGTACCAACTGATTCTTTTCCTTTTTCACGAAGGGCAAAAGATGTCCGATCATAAGCCACATCGCCAAAGCCATACTCCCCTTCTTTTACTGTTGGCACAATTCCAAATAGACGTGAAGGATATTCATTAATAAACTTTTCTTCATCCCTTGTAGCAATGAATCCCGCTTGCCCTCCGCTATAGTTCATATGCATACCAAGCGGCTGCAAATCACCACAAACAATATCCGCTTGATAGTGACTTGGCGGCGCCAACACTCCAAGTGAAATTGGATCAACACCAACTACTACTAGTGCATCATTCTGCTTCGCAATTTTCGCAATTTCCATACCTTGTGATTCAATAAACCCTAAATAGGAAGGATTTTCAAAATAAATAGCTGCCACATTAGAAGAAATCTTATTCTTTAAATCTTCTAAATCTAGAAGACCATTCTCAGCATCATAAATAACAAAAACAAATTCAAGATCTGGGGAGCCATAATTTTGAATAATTTTCATTCTTTCAGGTGATACAGTTTGCGCTACTAATACCTCTGTTCTTTTTGTAATACGAGCAGCCATCCGAATCGCTGTAGCTGCTGCTTGCCCCCAATCAAACGTCGGTACATTTACAACATCCATATCAACAAGTTCAGCTACTAGACTTTGATATTCAAATAACGCTTGGAATCTACCATGATCCTCGTAAGGTTCACCGGCATATGCCGTCAGAAATTCCGATCTTTGATTCACTTCATCGCAAACTGCTGGTACAAAGTGCTGCCAGCAACCTGCTCCTAGAAAATTTAGATATTCACTTGTACTCGTGTTCTTACACAATATCCCTTCAATGTGGCGACGCAACTCGTATTCTGTAAGCGCCTTTGGTATGTTCATTTCCTCTTTCAACTTTAGTTCATCCGGTATACAAGCGTATAATTCCATCACTGATTCAGCGCCTATTTCTTTTAACATCTCTTCCTTTACTTCAGGTACCATATTTGGAATGTAAGGATGTACCTTTTTCGTCATCTTAATACCCCCTTATTAAAATTCTTTCAATTATGCTAAACCTCCACCATCAACAACAAGTTCCGTTCCTGTCACCCAAGATGACAAATCGCTAGCTAAAAATAAAACACCTTTTGCGATATCACGAGGCGTACCAATTCTTGATAGAGGTCGATCTGTTGCTGACTCTTTCAAAAATGTTCCCTCTTCCACATTTAATTGCTTCGCCTCGTCACGTAGTAACTGTGTATCTGTATCACCAGGACATATACAATTCACTCGAATATTTTGCGGACCATGATCAATTGCCATCGCCTTCGTTAAGTTCACAACACCGGCCTTTGCAGCACAATAAGCAGCTGCTTTATCGCCTCCTTTTAGCCCCCAACCGGAACCTGTATTGATAATACTCCCACCTTGCTTTTCAGCCATAATTGGAATGATATATTTAGATAATAGGTATACACCTTTTAATGAAACATTAATAACTGAATCCCACTCCCTTTCCTCTAATTCAACAACTGTTTTTCTTCTAATAATTCCCGCATTGTTAAACAACACATCTACACTTCCATATACCTGCCTAATATGTTCGCTAACATTCTTACAATCTAATTCACTTGTTACATCGCACTTCAAAAACTCTGCTCGCTGTCCCTCATCTCGTAAACTCTGTGCAGCTTGCATACCCTTTTCTTCATCAATATCTAAAAGAATAACGGCAGCCCCTACTTCAGCAAAAATTGTTGCAGTCGCATACCCAATTCCTGATGCCGCCCCAGTTACAACCGCCACTTTATCCTTTAATTGAAAATAATCTCTTTCCATAAAAAAGCCTCCTTTATTTGCATCTGCTTTTTATTAAGCAAAAATCATGCCAATGTTATTGCATAGAAAATCCTTATCATAGCAAGCAATCTTAGTACGATTGTTTGACATTTTTGACAAACGTTTGACACTTTTTCATTTTTCAGAATTATCATACAATGGTTATATAATAGAAAGGAGGTTCTAAATTGTCTACAATCACAGCAATCACAAAAATTATTCATACCTTTTCCGAACTCTTACAAATAGAAATCGCCTATTTCAACCATGAAGGGCTATTAGTTTCTTCAACGGAGGAATATAAAAAGCAAAAAGGAGAACGTGTCTACCTCCCCTTTTTCCAAAAACTATACGAGCATCCCATTACCTTTGTACATAAGCCAGGACATATGAATATGTGTCATGGTTGTCACTTTCAAAAGAGCTGTCCATCAACTGCAGAAATTATACAAAACATGATTCAAAATGAACGCCACTACGGTTATCTTTCATTCGTTAGTTTTTCAAAAAATAAACAACAGAAGTTAATCGACCAGCAAAAAGAATTTATCTATTGGATGGAAAAATTAAAAGGGATTATTACTGCTATCATTCATGAAACCAATTATTCCACTCCCACAATGGGCACGAAATTAAAACAAACTGAATATATCCTTGGGAACAGCCATACATTGCAAAACATAAAAGAAATCTTAAAAAATATGAAAAGTAGTACTTCCTCTATTGTTATTACTGGAGAAACAGGGACGGGAAAAAGCTTAATGGCAAAACTTATTCATGAACAGAGCATGTTCCAAAGAGGAGATTTCATTGAAATAAATTGTGCTAGTATTCCTGAATCTTTATTCGAAAGTGAGCTCTTTGGCTATGAGGAAGGTGCATTTACGGGAGCAAGGAAAAAAGGAAAACCAGGTTACTTTGAAATGGCTGATCGAGGAACACTATTTTTAGATGAAATTGCCGATCTCCCTCTCCATTTACAACCAAAACTATTGAAAGTACTGCAAGATGGTGTTGTACAAAGAATTGGTGGAACACTTCCTAAAAAAGTGAATATCCGGATTATCGCTGCATCTAATCAATCATTAGAAAAATTGATGGAATCTAAACAATTCCGTTCCGATCTTTACTACAGACTAAATGTTATTCCTATCCATTTACCACCATTAAGAGAAAGAAAAGAAGACTTAAAAAAACTAGTTCCCTTCTTAATTAAAAAATTACAAACAAGAACAGGAAAATTCATTCAAACTTATACAGATGATTTTTTAGAAAAGTTAAAGCAATATCACTGGCCTGGGAACATTCGTGAACTAGAGAACATTTTAGAATACAGTATGAATATGGAAAAGAGTAGCCAATTAACCCAATCATCCTTACCGGGATTCCTACAACATAATATAACTCAACCACAGTCACCTTCAAAAGAATGCAGTACATTAAAAGAGGCCGAAAAAGAGAGTATTATTAAAAAGCTTCATTATTATGGATATGATTATGAAGGAAAAAAACAGGCTGCTGCTGATTTAGGAATTAGTGTTCGAACATTATACAGGAAGATGGAGAAGCTTGGGATTTCAGGATCAACTAGATAATATACTACTTTAATTATTAGGATTTGCTTTCTGCATACAAAATAAAGCAAACCACTTTTTATGTTTTGAACGAAAGTAAATACTAAACAAAAAAAGAAGCTAACATAAAACATGTTAGCTTCTAGCAATCTACCTTTGCAATTGCGCGGTATCCTATATCATTTCGATAAAATAACCCATCACTCTTAATTTTCGCGATTTCTTTATATACTTTATCTTTCGCTTCTTGTAAGTCTTTTGCTTTACAAGCAACAAATAGTACACGACCACCGTTTGTTACGAAATCTCCACGCTTCATAGCTGTACCTGCATGAAAAACAATTGCATCTTCTAATGTATCTAATCCGCCAATAATAGCGCCTTTTTCATATACTTCAGGATATCCTTTTGAAGCAAGTACTACACCAATAACCGCTTCTTCGGACCATTTAAGCACTAATTTTTCTCCATCTAAAACGCTATTACATACATCAACTAAATCATTGTCTAAACGAGGCAGTACAACCTCTGTTTCCGGATCTCCAAAACGAGCATTAAACTCAATTACTTTTGGGCCTTCGTTTGTTAAAATAAGACCTGCATATAAAATACCTGTAAATGAACGACCTTCTTTGATCATCGCCTGAGCGGTTGGATGTAAAACCGTTTCAATCGCTACTTCAACCGCTGATTCTGGAATTTGTGGTACTGGAGAATATGCACCCATTCCTCCTGTATTCGGTCCTTTATCACCATCAAAAGCGCGTTTATGATCTTGTGCAATTACCATTGGATAAACAGTTGTTCCATTTACGAATGCCATTAAAGAGAATTCCTGTCCATCTAAAAACTCTTCAATAACAACCTTTTTACTTGCTTCACCAAATTTCACATCTTGCAGCATTTCTTTTACAGCTTGTAATGCCTCTTCTAACGTCATTGCCACTGTTACACCTTTACCAGCTGCTAAACCGTCCGCTTTAATAACAATCGGTGCACCAATTTTTCGAATATACGCTACTGCTTCCTCATAGTTCGTGAACGTTTCATATGCTGCTGTTGGAATATCGTACTTTTTCATCAATTCTTTTGTAAAAGCTTTACTGCCCTCAATCACAGCCGCTGCTTTATTCGGACCAAAAACACGAAGTCCTTCTGCCTCAAAACGATCGACAATCCCATTCATAAGCGGAATTTCGGGACCGACGAATGTTAAACCTATATTGTTCTCTTTCGCAAACAGAACAAGTGCATCAAAATCATTTTCATCAATAGCAACTGGCGTTGCCACGTCTCTCATACCTTCATTTCCTGGTGCTACATATACCTTTTCCACTTGCTCAGACTGTGCAAACTTCCAAGCTAAAGCATGCTCACGTCCACCGCGGCCAATTACTAAAACATTCATACGTCATCCTCCAATATTCAAATAAGCACAAACCAGGAGCAATGCCCCTAGTTTGTTTCTATTCGTTCATGTTCAAAAAGAAGGTTATCTTGGCCGGACTTTTTGAACTTCTTCTAACAATATAAGTTTAAAAAGGAGGATCAAGAGAACCGAGCAGTTCGAGGCGCAGCTGCCAGGAGGACACGGAGTGTAGCTTATACTACATGAGTACCGGACTGGCAATGCAACGAAGAAATGCGAAGGTTATCTTGACCGGACTTTTTAAACTTCCCCTATTAATGTTTGAAATGACGTACGCCAGTGAACACCATAGTAATGCCAAACTCATCAGCTTTTTTAATAGAATCTTCATCACGAATCGATCCGCCTGGTTGAATGATTGCTGTAATCCCTGCTTTGGCAGCCTCTTCTACTGTATCTGGCATTGGGAAAAATGCATCAGATGCAAGCGCACTACCTTGTGCTTTATCAGCAGCTTGTGTAATAGCAATTTTCGCTGAGCCAACGCGGTTCATTTGTCCAGCTCCAACTCCAATTGTCATATTATCTTTTGCTAAAACAATTGCATTTGATTTTACGTGTTTGACAACTTTCCAAGCTAGTTTTAAATCGGCCCATTCTTGCTCTGTTGGTTCACGTTTTGTTGGAACTGTAATTGCATCTTCATCTAGCGCTAGCGTATCTTCTTCTTGAACAAGAAGGCCACCTTGTACAGAAGTTAATTTTTTACTTGCATTTACTGCTTTTTCAATATTTACAGTTAAAAGACGTAAGTTTTTCTTACTTTGCAACACTTCTAATGCTTCCTCTGAGAAGGAAGGTGCAATAATAATTTCTAAGAAAATTTCATGTAATTTTTCTGCTGTAGCTTTATCAATTTCACGATTCGCTGCAATAATGCCGCCAAAGATTGATACTGGATCTGCTTCGTAAGCACGTGTATATGCTTCATGAATATCAGTACCAACACCAACTCCGCATGGATTCATATGTTTTACTGCTACCACTGCTGGTTCTGTAAATTCTTTCACGATGCTAAGCGCTGCATCTGCGTCATTGATATTGTTGTAAGATAGCTCTTTTCCATGTAACTGCTCTGCATATGCAACAGAAGAAGTTGCTGCAAATGGTGCTTTATAGAATGTTGCTTTTTGATGTGGGTTTTCTCCGTAACGTAAATCTTGGTTTTTCTCGAATGTTACTGTTAATGTTTCTGGACTTTCTTCTCCCATTTGTTCAGTTAAATAGTTTGAAATTAATGCATCATATGCCGCTGTATGGCGGAATACTTTTGCTGCTAATTTACGTTTTGTTTCGTCTGTAACTTCACCGTTTTCTTTTAACTCAGCTAGTACAACATCATAATCTGTTGGATCAACGATTACTGATACAAATTTATGATTTTTCGCAGCTGAACGAATCATTGTTGGACCACCGATATCAATATTTTCAATTGCATCAGCAAATGTCACATCAGGTTTAGCAACTGTTTCTTTAAATGGGTATAAGTTTACAACAACAAAGTCGATTGGCTGAATGCCTAATTCATTCATCTGCGCCACATGCGTTTCATTATCACGTACTGCAAGTAAACCACCATGGACGTTTGGATGTAATGTTTTTACACGTCCGTCCATAATTTCTGGGAAACCTGTTACTTCAGAAATCCCGATGACTTGTAAGCCGTTTTCTTCTAATAATCTTTTCGTTCCGCCTGTTGAAATAACTTCAATCCCTTGTTCAAGTAATCCTTTAACAAATTCTACAACGCCTGTTTTATTCGAAACACTTACTAATGCACGCTTTTTCATTTATCCTTCACCCCTAGTTGAATGTTATTTAACAGTTGGCTCTTCTATAAATTGAACGATTTCGTTCACCGTATCTACGTACAATCTATGTTCAACTTGCTGAATTTTCTTTTGTAAACTCTCTCTCGTATCCGTTTCAGAAACTGTTACTACTTCTTGTGCGATAATTGGTCCTGTATCCATCCCTGCATCTACATAATGAATTGTCACACCAGTTACTTTCACACCCGCTTCTAATGCTTGACCAACAGCATCTTTCCCTGGAAAACTCGGTAATAATGATGGATGAATGTTAATGATTTTCCCACCATAGGCTTCTAATAATGTTGACCCGATAAGACGCATATATCCTGCCAAAATAACACAATCAATCTCGTATTCTCGCAGTTTTTTTAATATCTCATTTTCAAATGCTTCTTTTGATTCATATTCTTTCGCTGAAAAAGCAAAGCATGGAACATGATGATAATGCGCTCGTCCGATAACACGTGCCTCAGGTTGATCACATACTAGCAAACTAATTTCAGCATGTAATCTTTTTTCTTCCACTGCATTAATTAGTGCTTGGAAGTTAGAGCCGCTTCCAGAGGCAAAGACTGCCAATCTACTCATAGTTCTGCGCCTCCATTAAAAGTAACACCTGATCCTTTTACAGTACGTCCAATAATATGTGCTTTTTCTCCTTGTTCTGCAAGAAGTTGAACAACAGCTTTTGCATCTTCTTCTTTTACTGCAACTACCATACCAATACCCATGTTAAAAATATTGAACATTTCTTTTTCTTCTAATTTTCCAACCTCTTGAAGCAAGCTAAAAATCGGTTGAATTTGCCAAGAACCTAGTTCAATTTCTGCACCGATTCCTTCCGGCAACATACGTGGAATATTTTCAATAAAGCCGCCACCTGTAATATGTGCCATGCCATACACTTCATACTTTTTCAATAGTTCTAAAATAGGTTTGACATAAATTTTCGTTGGTTTTAATAGTTCTTCACCAAGAGGTAGTTCTAAGCGGCCCTGTATACGATCTAAAGATAGCTGTCCGTCTTCCAATAACACTTTTCGTACTAAAGAATACCCGTTACTATGAATACCACTAGATGCTAAACCAATTAATACATGACCAGCTTCAATAGACTGACCTGTTACAATTTTCTTTTTATCAACAATTCCAACAGTAAAACCAGCTAAGTCATACTCTTCAGTGGAATACATACCTGGCATCTCAGCTGTCTCTCCACCAATTAATGCACAACCCGCTTGGCGACAACCTTCTGATATACCTTTGACGATGTTTTCAATTTTACTAGGTTCTGCTTTACCGCAAGCAATGTAATCAAGGAAGAAAAGCGGTTCTGCCCCTTGGACAACAATATCATTTACACACATCGCTACTGCATCAATACCAATTGTGTCATGTTTATCCATCATAAAAGCGAGCATTAATTTTGTACCCACGCCGTCTGTTCCAGATACTAATACAGGTTCTTCTAATGCAAATTTTGATAGATCAAACATACCTCCAAAACCGCCAAGACCGCCTAGTACTTCTTTTCTCATTGTTGTTTGTACGTGTTTTTTCATGCGAGATACCGCTTCATATCCAGCTTCAATATCTACTCCTGCTTGCTTATATGCATTCGCCATCGTTTTTTACACCTCGTCTTTTAATTTCTCCCACCCAAGCGGGCACTCTCTTTATAGAGTATGTTTTAGGAAAAAGCCAGCTTCTACTTAAAATGAAGTAGAAGCTTCTCGCCTTTTTATTTCATACTTTCTAAAAGCTCTTGCTCATAATCATAAAGAGCTGTTGGATAATCTCCATTAAAGTAAGCCATACATAAGCCGCCGTATTTCCCTTCATATGGACGTCCAATTGCATCTACTAAGCCATCTTCACTTAAAAATGTTAAAGAATCTGCACCGATGATTTGACGTATTTCTTCTACAGAGTTATTTGCTGCAATTAGTTCTTTTCTCGTTTGAATATCAATTCCATAGAAACATGGATACTTAAGTGGCGGAGAAGCAATTCTCACATGTACTTCTGTCGCTCCTGCCTCACGAAGCATGCGCACAATACGTTTACTTGTTGTTCCTCGTACAATGGAATCGTCAATCATTACAACACGCTTTCCTTCAACCACGCCTCGTACTGCTGAAAGCTTCATTTTTACCCCTTGCTCACGCAATTCTTGAGAAGGTTGGATAAAGGTACGACCAACGTAACGATTTTTAATTAATCCTAATTCGTATGGAATTCCTGTTGCTTCTGCATAACCGATCGCTGCCGAAATACTAGAGTCTGGAACACCTGTTACAACATCTGCTTCAATTGGAGCTTCCATCGCTAAACGTTTTCCCATATTTTTACGTGCTGCATGAACGTTAATGCCAGCAATATTAGAATCTGGACGAGCAAAGTAAATGTATTCCATACTACAAATTGCATGATCTACTTCGTTTGTAAAACGATCTACTTGAATACCCTCGTCATTAATGATAAGTAGTTCTCCAGGTTCTACATCACGAATGTATGTTGCACCAACTACATCAAAAGCACATGTTTCAGATGCTACGACATACGCATCCCCCATTTTCCCAATTGAAAGTGGTCGGAATCCATTCGGATCTAGTGCAACAATCATTTCGTTTCCTGTTAGTAAAAGATACGCAAATGCGCCTTTTACTTTGTTCAATGCATCTTTTACGCTCTCGATTAGTGAACCTTTTGTATTACGTTTAATTAAATGAAGCAGTACTTCTGTATCTGAACTTGTTTGAAAAATACTTCCTTCTGCCTCTAATTCACGGCGAAGCATTTTTGCGTTAATTAAATTTCCGTTGTGAGCTAACGCCATACTATGATCAGAGAAACGGAATAGTAATGGTTGCACATTTGCTACTTCACTTCCGCCTGCTGTCGCATAGCGCACGTGTCCAATTGCTGATTTTCCATTTAAGCCTTCTAGCTCACCTCTTGAAAACACTTCTGATACTAAACCTAACCCCTTATGGCCAACAATTTTCTCCCCGTTATTGACAACAATGCCCGCGCCTTCTTGCCCACGGTGCTGCAAACTATGCAATCCGTAGTACGTAACTTGTGCTGCATTTTCATGCCCCCAAATTCCGAAAACGCCACATTCTTCATTTAACCCCTTTATTTCAGCAAGCATGGGATTGCCCCTTTCCAAGCCTTTCTCATTTCATCAACATTTGCTATAAGTAATACTTCATTTTCTTCATTATGAATTGTTACTTCATTTGTATTTGTGACTTCTCCAACTTGAATTGCTTCTACTGATTTCTCAAACGCTTCTTGTTGTTCACGTTTTACTGTTACGACAAAGCGTGATTGTGATTCCGAGAATAATGCCGCTGTTGCTTCCCCATCTAATTTCACAGTAGCACCTAAGTGTTTCGCACCAATTGCACTTTCAGCAATCGCAACTGCTAATCCTCCTTCTGCAACGTCATGTGCAGATTGAACAAGTCCCGCTTGAATAGCTTCTAGTAATTGTTTTTGGCGTTTTAATTCTACTTCTAAATCGATGCTTGGTGATTGACCAAAGATTTTACCGTATATCATCTTTTGCAATTCACTTCCACCAAACTCAGCTTTCGTTTCACCAATTACATAAATAAGATCGCCAGCTTGCTTAAACTCTTGTGTTGTTACATGTTTTAAGTCATGAACAAGACCTACCATACCAACAGTCGG
Source organism: Bacillus cereus group sp. N21 (assembly GCF_016483395.1). Lineage (NCBI taxonomy): Bacteria > Bacillati > Bacillota > Bacilli > Caryophanales > Bacillaceae > Bacillus > Bacillus cereus group sp. N21. The sequence continues at coordinate 7,731 of NZ_JAEHBX010000003.1, read as the reverse complement.
TGTTGGATATACAGCTTCACCGCTACGTTCATTGTACATTGATACGTTTCCGCCGATAACTGGAGTTTGTAATGTGCGACAAGCTTCACTCATACCATCTACTGACTTCTCAATTTGCCAGAAAATCTCTGGTTTTTCTGGATTACCAAAGTTCAAGCAATCTGTAATTGCAAGTGGTTCCCCACCAGAACATACGATATTACGTGCAGCTTCTGCTACTGCAATTTTACCGCCCATTTCAGGATCTAAGTAAATGTAGCGAGAGTTACAGTCTGTTGTCATTGCTAATGCTTTCTCTGTACCACGTACACGTACAACTGCCGCATCTGATCCTGGTGTAACAACTGTGCTTGTGCGCACTTGATAATCGTACTGATCATATACCCACTCTTTACTTGCAATCGTTGGTTGTTGTAATAGAGCTAGTAATGTCTCTTTATAGTTATCTACTTTTGGTGTTTCCATCTTCATTTCTTGGAACTCTTTAAAGTACGCTGCTTCTTTTGAAGGCTTATGATAAATTGGTGCTTCTTCTGCTAATGCATCTGCTGGAACTTCCGCTACCATTTCACCTTTATGGAATAATCGAAGCATTTTATCTTCAGTTACTTTCCCCATCGTAACTGCCGCAAGTCCGTACTTTTCAAATAAATCTACAATTTCTTGTTCTCTACCTTTTTTCACCACAATCAACATACGTTCTTGTGATTCAGATAACATCATTTCATATGGTGTCATACCTGTTTCACGTTGTGGTACATCGTCTAAGTACATTTCAATACCCATTCCTGCTTTACTTGCCATTTCTGCAGAAGATGATGTTAAACCGGCAGCTCCCATATCTTGAATTCCGACAAGAGCATCAGATTGGATCAGCTCTAGGCATGCTTCAATAAGAAGTTTCTCCATAAATGGATCGCCTACTTGTACTGCTGGACGTTTTGCTTCTGAACTCTCAGATAGTTCTTCCGATGCGAAAGTTGCACCGTGAATACCGTCGCGTCCTGTTGAAGCACCTACGTACATAACCGTATTACCAGCACCGTGCGCTTGCCCTTTTTTAATATCTTCATGATTAATTAAACCAACGCACATTGCATTTACAAGCGGGTTGCCTTCATAACATGGATCAAACTGTACTTCTCCGCCCACAGTTGGAATACCGATGCAGTTACCGTATCCTGCAATCCCTGCAACTACTTCTTCAAATAAATATTTTACGCGTGGTGATTGTAGTTCACCGAAGCGAAGTGAGTTTAATAATGCTACTGGACGTGCTCCCATAGAGAATACATCGCGAATAATACCACCAACACCCGTTGCCGCGCCTTGATATGGCTCAATTGCTGAAGGGTGATTATGACTTTCCATTTTAAATACAACCGCTTGGTTATCACCGATATCTACAATCCCTGCACCTTCTCCAGGTCCTTGTAGTACACGCTCTCCTGTTGTTGGAAACTTACGAAGAACTGGTTTTGAGTTTTTATAACTACAGTGCTCTGACCACATAACAGAGAAAAGACCTGTTTCTGTGTAGTTCGGCAAACGACCTAAAATCTTTTCAACCATGGCAAACTCTTCGTCTGTTAGCCCCATTTCCGCATATATACGTTCTTCTTTAATTTGTGTTGGATTTGGTTCAAGTATTAACGACATATGTTTCCCTCCAATGTTTCAAAATAGATTGAAAGACTTTTAAACCTTCAGCGCCGCCAAGCAATTCACTCACAGCACGCTCTGGATGTGGCATCATGCCAAGTACATTTCCTTTTTCATTTACAATACCTGCAATATCTGAAACGCTTCCGTTTGGATTGTCTACATAACGGAATGCAATTTGGTTCTTTTCTTCTAATTCTTTAAGAGTTGCTTCATCGCAGTAGTAATTTCCTTCGCCATGTGCGATTGGAATATCGATTACTTCACCCTGTTTATATTGCGACGTAAACATTGTTTCATTATTTTCCACACGTAACTGAACTGTACGACACATAAACTTCAAGTTTTCATTTCGCATTAATGCACCTGGTAGTAATCCTGATTCAACTAAAATTTGAAATCCATTACATACACCTAAAATCGGCTTTCCTTGCTCAGCAGCTTTTTGCACTGCCTTCATTGCATTTGCAAAGCGAGAAATGGCACCGCAGCGAAGATAATCACCGTAAGAGAATCCACCTGGTAAAAGAATTGCATCATACTCATCTAAATTCTCTGCATCATGCCAAACGTAGTCTACCTCTTCACCAAGCTCATCCTTAATTGCATGAAACATATCAACATCACAGTTCGAACCTGGAAAAACGATTACGGCAAATTTCACTGTGCGACAACCTCCTCAACTTCGTAACGGAAATCTTCCATTACAACGTTCGCTAATAGTTTTTCACACATTTCTTTTACCTTGCTATCCAGATCAGTTACTGATTTATCGATTGTTAACTCCATATATTTACCAATGCGGACATCTTGTACTTCTGTAAAGGAAAGACTGTGAAGAGCACCTTTTACTGCTGTTCCTTGTGGATCTAATACGCTCTCTCTTAATGTTACATATACCTTAACTTTATACATGTGAAGCTCCCCCTAAACGTTTTAAAATTTCTTCATATGCCTCTGTTAAATTGCCTAAATCACGGCGGAATACATCTTTATCAAATTTCTCATTGCTCTCTTCATCCCATAAACGGCAAGTATCTGGTGAAATTTCATCTGCTAATACGATTTCGCCTTCTTCTGTTACACCAAACTCTAATTTAAAATCTACTAACCTTACACGACAGCTTGCGAAGTGCTCAATCAATACTTGATTGATTTGTAGAGCTTTTTCTCTTAATGTACTTACTTGCTCTGGCGTTGCAACGTTTAATACGCGAATATGATCTTCTGTTACAAGCGGATCTCCTAAATCATCATCTTTGTAGTAAAATTCTACGATTGGTGCTGCAAGCACAGTTCCTTCTTCCATTCCTAATCGTTTTGAAAGACTTCCTGCAATTACGTTTCTTGTGACAACCTCTAATGGAATAATACTTACTTTTTTCACAAGTTGTTCTGTATCTGACAGCTTCTCAACAAAATGTGTTTTAATTCCCACTTCTTGTAACTTTCTGAATAAAAGAGTTGTAATCTCATTGTTCAGACGACCTTTTCCTGTAATTGTCGCTTTTTTCTCCCCATTGAAAGCAGTAGCACTATCTTTGTACTCTACCCAAACCATATCTGCTGCTTCTGTACGATAAATTCTTTTTGCCTTACCTTCATACAGCAATTCTAGCTTTTGCATTTCGCAAGCCCCCTGTAGTTTGAAAAATATGAATAATTTTTTTATAAAGAATGGCACAGAATGACTCTATTCTGTGCCATATAAAATTATCAGTTTAATCCAAGACGTTCAAAGATTGTATCAACGTGTTGTAAGTGATGCTCGTAGTTAAAGCATTCGTTGATTTCTTCTTGTGTTAATTTGCTTGTAATACGCTCATCTGCTTCTACAAGCTCCTTAAATTGTACTTGTGTCTCCCAAGCTTCCATCGCTTTAGGCTGTACGATATCGTAAGCTTCTTCACGTACCATACCTTTGTCGATTAGCGTAAGCATTACGCGTTGAGAGTAAATTAAACCGTATGTTCTTTGCATATTGCGCTTCATGTTCTCTGGGAATACCGTTAAGTTTTTCACGATATTACCAAAGCGATTTAACATGTAGTTTAATGCGATTGTTGCATCTGGTAAGATAATACGTTCTGCAGAAGAATGTGAAATATCACGTTCATGCCATAATGGAACATTCTCGTAAGATGTCATCATATAACCACGGATAACACGAGCTAAACCAGTCATATTTTCAGAACCGATTGGATTTCGTTTATGTGGCATTGCAGAAGAACCTTTTTGTCCTTTCGCAAATGACTCTTCCACTTCACGTGTTTCACTCTTTTGTAAACCACGAATTTCGACTGCCATTTTCTCAATAGATGTTGCGATTAATGCAAGTGTTGACATGTAATGTGCATGACGATCACGTTGCAATGTTTGTGTTGAAATCGGAGCTGCTTCTAACCCTAAGTTTTCACAAACATATTTTTCTACGAATGGATTAATGTTCGCGTATGTACCAACTGCACCAGACAATTTACCAACGCGAACTGTATCAGCTGCTTGTTTGAAACGGTCTAAGTTACGTTTCATTTCTTCATACCAAAGACCAAGTTTTAAACCAAATGTTGTTGGTTCTGCATGAACACCGTGTGTTCTTCCCATCATAATTGTGTACTTATGCTCTTTTGCTTTGTTAGCTAAAATAGTAATGAAATTTTCTAAGTCGTTTAGTAGAATTTCATTTGCTTGTTTTAAGATATAAGATAAAGCTGTATCTACTACGTCTGTAGATGTTAAACCGTAATGTACCCATTTGCGTTCTTCACCTAATGCTGGTGTTTCTGATACAGCACGAGTGAAAGCGACTACATCATGACGTGTTTCTTTTTCAATCTCATAAATACGCTCCATATCGAATGCTGCATGTTCACGAATTTTTTTCACATCTTCTTTTGGGATATCACCAAGTTCGGCCCATGCTTCACATGCTAAAATCTCAACTTCTAACCACGCTTTAAATTTGTTCTCTTCTGTCCAAATCGCACCCATTTCAGGGCGTGTATAACGACTAATCATTTTTTTCCCTCCAACAGTTGTTCTTGATGGTCCCAAATATGCAATTCTTGCGCTTTGTCTAAAGCATCTTCAACATTTTCATTTAAAATATTTACATGCCCCATTTTACGCTGCAGCTTTGCTTCTTCTTTTCCATACAAGTGTAAATAGCACCCGGTTAATCTATTCACTTGCTTTAGGACCCCTTCTATATGTTCGCCTAAAATGTTTACCATGACAACTGGTTTTAACAAAATTGTTTCTCCAAGAGGTAAATTACAGATTGCTCGAATATGTTGCCCAAATTGACTTGTTTCACATGCATCCAGTGTATAATGTCCAGAATTGTGAGGTCTTGGTGCTAATTCATTAATATAAATCTCACCATCTGCCGTAGCAAACATCTCTACCGCTAGTGTTCCCACAAGCTGCAGTTCATCCGCTAGTACCTGCGCATATTCAATTCCTTTTTGTGAAAGCTCTTCTGTAATACGAGCTGGTACGATGGATTCATGTAAGATGTTATTAACGTGAATATTTTCAGCTACTGGAAATACCTTCGTTTCACCACTTACGCTACGAGTTACAATAACTGATATTTCTTTTTCAAATGGCACCCATTTTTCAAGAATACATTCAGCTTGACTGGCAAGCTCCCTTGCTCTTACAACATCCGTCTCACTTCTTAAAACAACTTGCCCTTTTCCGTCATATCCTCCTGTTGTTGTTTTTAACACACAAGGAAAGGAAAGTTCCGTAATTGCTTCTAAAAGTTCATCTTGCTTCTTCACAAGTCTATATGGTGCTACTGGTAAACCAGCCTTTACGATTGCATTCTTTTCTGTAAAACGATTTTGCGTTTTGTTTAATAACTGACTGCCTTGTGGTAAATACGCATGTTTTTCAAGCCATTGTAAACATCTATAATCAATATTCTCAAATTCATATGTGACAACATCGCTTATTTCCGCTAAATGCTGAATCGCTTTCAAATCATCATAAGATGCAACAATTTCAATATCAGCAACTTGTGCACATGGTGAATGTTTTGCCGGATCTAGTACAGCAATTTTATAACCCATTTCCTTCGCTGCTAACGCCATCATTCTTCCAAGCTGGCCACCGCCAATAATGCCAATTGTTTTTCCCGGTAAAATGATTCTTGTCATACCAACTCACTACCTTCACGCACATTTTTCTCAATTGCTTCTCGTCTCAGTTCTAATGCATCATGTATGTCATCATGAAATGATCCAAGTATTTGTGCAGCAAGTAGTCCTGCGTTTGTTGAACCAGCCTTACCAATCGCAACAGTCGCAACTGGAACTCCTCCTGGCATTTGAACGATAGACAGTAAAGAATCTAAACCATTTAACGCTTTTGATTGAACAGGAACACCGATTACAGGAAGATTTGTCTTCGCTGCAACCATCCCTGGTAAATGAGCGGCTCCTCCAGCTCCAGCAATAATAACTTTTAACCCACGTTCACGAGCTGTTTCTGCATATTCAAACATATAATCTGGAGTCCGATGAGCGGATACAACTTTCTTCTCATACGGAATGTGTAATTCATCTAAAATGTCACAAGCATATTTCATTGTTTCCCAGTCTGACGTGCTTCCCATTATGATTCCAACTAGTGATTTCATATTAGAATCCCCCCGATTCAAATAAAAAAAGCCTGAAATAGAACAGTTTCTCTTTTACTATGAGAGAAAGCGCTCTACTCAGGCATACGTATCCCTTGTGAATAGAAAAATACCGAGTGACTTTCCCCCATAGTCTAACGAATAACGGTCGTTAGGTAGAGACTTGCAGGCCATATCCCCGCGATTATATGAGGTGCGATATAATATTGTTTCTATGGATATATTAACAACATTTCATAAGTCATGTCAACAAATAATCGAATGTTTTTTTATTAGTTATTGATATCGTTCGTGTTTTAGTTATATTTAAAAGAAGAAGTGAAAATATATGCAAGTGGGAAAGGGAATTAGGATAGGCGTATAAGATGCAATCATATGAAGAACTAGCCGTGTAGCGATAAAATACCTTAACCAGGATTTAATTGAATTTCATTTTCTAAATTTATCACAATAACAGTTATGTATTTTCAAATTCATACCATGTATAACCTTAGCATAAGAAGAAGTAATCAAATTAAGGTTCAAGTAATATCATTTTTTGTATATTTAAGTGAAGCTCATGATACTATTACTATAAGTTCACACTAATTTATAGGTGGATTAATTATGCAGAACCTTAATATATGGTCATATTTATTTTTTTCATCGCAGTAACTGGTGCAATTATCGAATCTTCCTTTATAACATCTCACTTTTTCTACTATCATTACTTCAAACCTATACTGCTTGTAGAAATAATTAGTCCCATTATCGGAATTTTTCTAGGTTCGTTCGGAAAACCTGGAAAACCAAAACAAATCGCTATTATTTTAAACAGCCTCTTCTTTGTTCTTTTTTCTTTTTTAGCATTGCTAAATTTATGGATTACTACATTTGGCAAATAAAAATGTATACAAAAAAACCTAAGTCGAAACGACTTAGGTTTTTGCTTGGCGACGTCCTACTCTCACAGGGACAAGGTCCCAACTACCATCGGCGCTAGAGAGCTTAACTTCCGTGTTCGGTATGGGAACGGGTGTGGCCTCTCTGCCATCATCACCAAACTATTGAAGGTATATTCCTTCAAAACTAGATAACATTTGCTTCATATTATATGGTTAAGTCCTCGATCTATTAGTATTCGTCAGCTCCACATGTCACCATGCTTCCACCTCGAACCTATCAACCTGATCATCTTTCAGGGATCTTACTAGCTTACGCTATGGGAAATCTCATCTTGAGGGGGGCTTCATGCTTAGATGCTTTCAGCACTTATCCCTTCCGCACATAGCTACCCAGCTATGCCCTTGGCAGAACAACTGGTACACCAGCGGTGCGTCCATCCCGGTCCTCTCGTACTAAGGACAGCTCCTCTCAAATTTCCTACGCCCACGACGGATAGGGACCGAACTGTCTCACGACGTTCTGAACCCAGCTCGCGT
>NZ_JAEHBX010000299.1:0-323 GCF_016483395.1 Bacillus cereus group sp. N21 | reverse complement strand
ATCATTTGTATGATGTTTTTTTACATATAATTGCAATTGCTGACTAATGAACTTACATTACTGCTTTTAAAAGCTCTTGTACGAATGGGATGATTCCACCTACAAATTTTAAAACTGCCATTGCGATTGTCATATTATTCCCTCCTCTTTTTTTGTATTAAGATGTGATGAATCTTTATGCTTTTATTATAGTAAGCGCTTACAATTATATCAATATATTTTTATATGTAATATTGCATATGGAGGGTAAGGTCACGAAATATCACATTTTCGCATTAAGACATGTATTGGAAATTAATTGTTCCCTAAAACAAAAAAATGAA
>NZ_JAEHBX010000298.1:0-324 GCF_016483395.1 Bacillus cereus group sp. N21 | reverse complement strand
GATAGTACGACACGAGAGATTTTAGCTTATCATGTTTCCCCTTCTTTACAAATGGATATCGTCTATCAAACATTAGACAAATTAAAAGATAGATTAGGAGATACCATTCATCCTGAAGCACTTTTACACTCAGATCAGGGTATCCACTACACGCATCCGGAATTTCAGCGCCGTGTAAAGGAAATGGGTTTGAGACAGTCTATGTCACGTAGAGGAAACTGTCTAGATAATGCCCCAATGGAATCCTTTTTCGGTCATATGAAAGATGAATTAGACTATAAGTGTTGTCAAACGTTCCAATCTCTTCAACTAGTAATCGAGAAG
>NZ_JAEHBX010000297.1:0-328 GCF_016483395.1 Bacillus cereus group sp. N21 | reverse complement strand
ATAAGGATACATGGCGTTTAGATGGAAGTTTTTTATTTAAAAGAGAAGAGGTAGAGAAATTAAAAGAAGAACTTGAGATAGAAGGAATTACTCTATATCAAGCAAGTAAAGCGTATCATATCAGTATGTATCAACTCGAAAAATGGATAGAAGAAGGAGAGTTAGCTTGTACTATACAGGAGCATCGTAATCGTAAAACAAAATTTGTAAAAGAAGATGACATCCGTGAATTAGTACAACAAATAGAGCGAAAAAATACGATCTATACATACTCACAAAAGCATAATGTAGTATTATTACAAAGGTTTATGAAAGGGAATACGTTAGC
>NZ_JAEHBX010000296.1:0-330 GCF_016483395.1 Bacillus cereus group sp. N21 | reverse complement strand
GAGAAAAAAGTGATGGTTGCGGCATATAAGCAAATCTTTTATACCGTAAGTGCAGAACTACCTAACAATCCATCAGACCTTTTTGATAATAGTGTTACTTTTGACGAGTTAACTCGTAAAGGGGTAAGTAAGGCGGCTCCGCCTGTTATGGTATCAAATGTAGCTTATGGTAGAACAGTTTATGTGAAATTAGAAACATCATCTAAGAGTAAAGATGTACAAGCTGCTTTTAAAGCCTTAATTAAGAATCAAAGCGTTGAAGCGAGTGGACAGTACAAAGATATTTTTGAAGACAGTACCTTTACCGCTGTAGTATTAGGCGGAGATGCA
>NZ_JAEHBX010000295.1:0-330 GCF_016483395.1 Bacillus cereus group sp. N21 | reverse complement strand
TGCATCTCCGCCTAATACTACAGCGGTAAAGGTACTGTCTTCAAAAATATCTTTGTACTGTCCACTCGCTTCAACGCCTTGACCCTTAATTAAGGCTTTAAAAGCAGCTTGTACATCTTTGCTCTTAGATGATGTTTCTAATTTCACATAAACTGTTCTACCATAAGCTACATTTGACACCATAACAGGCGGAGCCGCATTACTTACCCCTTTACGAGTTAACTCATCAAAAGTAACACTATTATCAAAAAGATCTGATGGATTGTTAGGTAGTTCTGCACTTACGGTATAAAAGATTTGCTTATATGCCGCAACCATCACTTTTTTCTC
>NZ_JAEHBX010000294.1:0-333 GCF_016483395.1 Bacillus cereus group sp. N21 | reverse complement strand
TACCGATCACACACCTTTTTTAGAGTAATAGTATCAGTATGTCCAAGATTTAGAGGTTACTTGCATGTATCTTGAAGCTTTTGCACCGGAACCATCAATATAGATACTAAAATCGTAAAGGCAATTCTTCTAATGACCTCATTAGATAGCTTCCTTTCCACTTTACTTGTTCTTTTTCACCTTGTATCTGTATATTTGGCATACGACGTAATAATGTAGGAATAGCAATCTTTGCTTCTAAACGAGCGAGTGGTGCCCCAAGGCAAAAATGACTACCATGACCAAAGGCAATATGACGATTATTCTCTCTTGTAATGTCAAATATATCAGCAT
>NZ_JAEHBX010000293.1:0-334 GCF_016483395.1 Bacillus cereus group sp. N21 | reverse complement strand
TAGCTTTTTTCCCTTTAGCGTTTGTTAAATAACGTCCTACTGTTTCATAACCAGCTGCGACTAATGTTTTTGCTCGTTCAGGAGTAACTTCTGTAATACAATCACAAGCTTTACCTTGACGTTCTGGATCTCCTGTACTTACTAATAAAGAAGCCCATGTTTGAAAATCTGAAACGCCAGTTGCTTTCAATAACGAAAAGTTTTGGAATTGTTTTAATTGTGTAGCTACAAATGCTGAATAATTACCGTCAAAGGGTACATCGTGACCATTGAAAATAAGGGCAGCTTGGAATAGGTACACAAAAGGACCTGTTGAACCTTCTTTTAATACGAC
>NZ_JAEHBX010000292.1:0-338 GCF_016483395.1 Bacillus cereus group sp. N21 | reverse complement strand
TTATTGATTCGCTTTATTTATTGTCACGCTGAAAACGTACATATAGTAAAAAGCATCTTATTTTAGATGCTTTTTATTATATGATTGACACTATGAGCCCATTTATTTCGTGAACATAGGTTAAATCTATTATTTTTCATAAAATTCACGAATCTGACTATAACGTATTATAGTTTTATTCATATACTGTAGTAGATTACTAGAAAGGAGGCGTATATATGGAAAGTTGTATCGTGTTCGTAAACGGCCAACCTTTTTTAGTACTCACAGTTGCTGGCATCGAAATTGCTAGATTGGAAATTACTCTTCAAGTAGCACTAGCCTGTCTCTTATACACA
>NZ_JAEHBX010000291.1:0-338 GCF_016483395.1 Bacillus cereus group sp. N21 | reverse complement strand
CACCATCAAGCTAAGAAAGGCAAATACCCCAAAAGGAAAAAATGAGCTTTCTTGTAATAAAAAACAAATCCGTAATACTAGGAGATTCCTTTTCAATGGCTATATTGAGAAATACTTGTATAAGACAGTATTTAAATTTAAGTATGATACGATTATAGTAAGGGGGGAAGCTATATGAACGGTCTACAAGAAAAAACATCTGAATTATTAAAAGAGAAAAAAAAGCCAATCACTGTAGTTTTAAAGAGTGGGGTTAGGATAACCGGGCAGATTCTTGCAATGGACAAATTTACGATTCTTATGATGGTTCGTGGTAAACAGCAACTCGTTTACAAACA
>NZ_JAEHBX010000290.1:0-339 GCF_016483395.1 Bacillus cereus group sp. N21 | reverse complement strand
TAATAATTCATGTAATGCGTTATACGTCGAAAAAACGAAGTTTGGTTGAAGACTTCGCTTTTGTTTGTATATGGCATAAACAGTTTCTATACCCTTAATAGTACATGAGGCATGGCGAAGACTTTGAAAGCCTAAGGACCGGGAAAATCGACGTTTCACATGTCGATGTTCTTACTCAATGAGATTATTGAGATATTTTGTTGTACGATGAAAGGTATTTTTGTAAAAATCTATCCTCTGTAATTTTTTAAATGCGCAAATTGGTTCTGTTGCAAAGTTTGAAAAAAGCATAAACAGGTTGGTAAATGAGGAACAATGTTTAGGAAGTTGCTAGTAATT